>JAYVQB010000148.1:0-9056 GCA_043757085.1 Verrucomicrobiota bacterium | reverse complement strand
ACTAACATTCAGCCGTCAACTCAACCCCTTGGAAAACACTACCGCGCAGCAGAAAAAGTCTCCTGCGGCAGCTTCTTGAGCGCTCCACCCTCCAGCGCACTTTGATGCGCGAGGATGCCAGTGCAAGTCCAGTTCGCGGATTGTTTCGCATTCGGAAATGGATCGCGATTCTCCACCAGTGCCATGGCAAACTCATGCGCCAGATGAGGATGACTGCCGCCATGCCCTGCACCTTGCACGAAACTCAAATGCACGTTTTCATCCGTGTCATAGACACCCATGGTGGTGTAGCGCTGGATGGACTCAGGAAGTCGGCTGGCAAAATCGGGACACATGACCCGCTCCGGAATCTCCGGCTCCGGCTTCTTTGCGGTGTGCAGAACCAGCGGCTCATGCTCGACCAGCGGCCACTCAACCGATTTCTTTGACCCATAGACATCAATGCTCTCGCGATACTGCCGCGCGGTGTCGAAAAGTGATCGGATGATGCGCACGCTGAGATCGGAGTTGCGCACTTTGATGTGGGCGGTCTCGACGGCGAAGGGTGAATTATAATGTTTGATGAGTTCCTCGCGGATCGTTCCCGAGCCGAAGCAGCTGACGTATTCCGCATCGCCACCCGCCAATCCGAGCACCGGGCCCACGCAATGGGTCGCATAGTGCATAGGCGGCAGACCGGGCCAGTAGTTTGGCCAGCCATCCATGTCTTGTTGATGGCTCGCCTGAATGAACTGAACCTTGCCCAACTCGCCCTTGTCACGCAGATCTTTCATGAAAAGATACTCTCGCGCATAAACGACTGTCTCCATCATCATGTATTTCAAACCGGTCTCCTGGGTGAGCTTGATGATCTCCAAACACTCGTCAACCGAGGTCGCCATCGGCACGGTGCAGGCCACATGTTTGCCAGCCTTCAGGGCCGCAATGCTCATCCACCCATGATCCGGGATTGGCGAGTTGATGTGCACCGCGTCAATCGTCGGGTCCTGGAGCATCTTCGCGAAATCTTGATAACGCACGTCCACCTTCCAGTGATCGCCCACCTCCTTGAGCTTGTCGGGATTGCGCTGGCAGATAGCGTAGCAGTTTGTATGTGGGTGCTTCTGCCAGATGGGAATGAATTCAGCCCCGAAACCGAGGCCGACGACGGCGATGTTGAATTTCTTGCTCATATCGGATTTAACCAGTGCAGTGTGAAATGATCGGCCACCAGCTTAGCGGCAGCTACCGTTCTTTTTCAAGCCCTGTCCACAATGTGCGCTGACAAGTTTTTGGTGAAATCAGACATTACGGGATGGTCGCAGCTCAATCAGCGTAAACCCCCCGCTGCCCGCATTCTTGCTGCGACTGGAAATGAGATTGCGTATGGAATTGGCGTTCACAGTAGCTACAATTTGATGATGTAAATCAGTCGTCTATCCATTTTACCCGAGTGTATTAGTATTAGGGCTATGCACTTACACGATCATTATTTCGTCAATGTGGCATCAGTTTTCCGAGCGGGGTGTTCGGCCATCGATGATCAACAGACCACCGATAACTTGAACGGGGCTGGCTTGAAATGCACGGGCACGTGCCCGGCAAATTCACCGTCGAGTTCATAGGGCGATTCCTGTTCGCTCTCCACGCGGAACTCGCGCGCCTGAAGATAATCGAGATCGCCGCACTGCTCGTATCCGGTGAGCGCGATGGCACTGAGAAACTGGAAGACTTCCAGCGGACCCTGACCATGGAAGATAATAATGTCCAGAAGGCCGTCATCGTTTTTGGCGTTGCTGAAGACCGGCACTGGACCACCGTAGTGACGGCCGTTGCCCACCAGCACGATGGAACCATGCAGCAGCGGCCGGCCCTCGATATGAATCGTCAGCGCGGGTGCCTCTTTGCTGAGCACACGCGCGGCGGTCACGGCATAACTGAGCGGGCCAAGTTGCTTTTTAAGTTTCCATGAAGTCTGCTTCACGATCTCGGCATCGAGTCCTACGCCCGCGAGTTGGATGAAGAACTGGTCGTTCGCCTGCCAGAGGTCTATCTCCCGGAGATGTCGTCCTTGAATGCGCTCCCAGCATTTCTCCACGCTTTTCGGCAGGCCGAGTTCATGAGCAAAAACATTCATCGTGCCCACAGGCAGGATGCCCAGAGCGGCGTGTTGCGCGGAGTCAGAGACGGTCAGGTTGTATTGCGCAATACCATGCACGGCTTCATTGACCGATCCATCGCCACCGGCAACCACGACCAGCTTGTGGCCTTGGCTGGCAAGTTCAAACGCGAGCCGCTGGGCATCCCCGGGCGCGGTCGTCAGATGCAACTCCGGAGCGGGTTGCAATGCCCGGATGCGAGACTCGTGCAAGGCGGCGCGCATGCTGTGGGCAGCGGGGTTGAGGATGAGAGGCAGGCGCATGAAAGGAGAAGCATCTCAGTGGCGGGCAAGCGAATGACAGGCAAGTGAATTTGCTGACAGAGTTCGGGCGCGTTGACACCGGCGTTGTTCGCCGGAATAATCAGGCATTGCACATGAATTTGGCAGACGTGGCTGGCAGAGCAATCAGGATCATCTGCATCCTGAGTATCTCCATCGCCACGAATCAGGCTGCGGCGCAAGTCACCACCCGCAATGACACGGTTGGGAAACTGCTCAATCTCTGGAATAAGGAAGGCAGTGCCGCAGGACTGAACGGCGTCACTTACGAGAATCGCGACGACGGACACTCTCTGTTCCGCAGCAGTGAATGGCCTCAGCTCAAAGTCTTTGCTCCCACGGATGATGATAAGAAAAATAAGCGCCACGTGGGAATGGCCAATATGATCCGCCAGCAAGTGCTGTTTGGAAATTGTTCCATGGCCGCGCCTGCGGAAAACGGAGGCAGCCTTCCGCGCATCTATGAATCGCAAGCAGACGGCTTTCGCTTCCTGCTAAATCAGTATCTGAACAACAATCTGTTTTTTTATCCATCGCATCAAGATCACAATCCGGGATGGAATGGCCAGAGCGGATGGGGCGATCTCTATGTGGCCAACACGCCCTACATAGTAGTCTCCCAAGGATCGTCTTACACTGACCAGCCGTTTGTGCAGGCTTTCGTCTCCGCGATGGCCGCGCTGCCACCGGACACGCTGCAAACCCTCATCAAATCGCGCCTGCTGATGCCGACCCTGCAATCGCTCTTCCGTCGCAGCAACAAACCGGTGCGCACTGACGAGGATTACTTCACAGGCCGCGCACATCCGCCGGTGTTCCGGGGTGCGGATATTGATGAAGAGAAATTTGTGCGGCTCGCGCACAATCTGCCGCAGCTTGCCGTGCCGCCAGTGGTGCTGCTCGAAGTAAAACAAGAATCGCCTGATGCCATTCCGGGCCGGGACTTCTTCGAGCTTCAATTCATCCAGAGTGAGAAACAAGGCGATTCGCCCTGCGCCATTTCGCGCATCTTCCGAGGCACGGCGTTCAAGCGCGAGATGACCGTCAGCGCCCAGCATTCAACCGACTTGATGCGTCGTCCTCTGACCTTCAAATGGGTTCTGCTCCAAGGCGATCCGCAACGGGTAAAAATCGATCCCTCACCAGACGGCACCGAGGCGCGCATCACCGTCGCGTGGCATCCTGAGATCATGTCCGCATCAGGTCTGGCATCGCATCGTGTGGACATCGGAGTCTTCGCCAGCAACGGCATCTCATGGTCGCCCCCTTCCTTTATCAGCTATTACATGCTGCCCAACGAATCCCGATCCTATTCAGAAGACGGACGGCTGGACGAAATTTGCTACGATACCGGTAATCCTGACCTAGGCCTTCCGCCATCGAATGACCCGCGCTGGCTCAAACTCTGCCGCCGGCTTTCCAGCGACATGAGAGCGCCGGGCATCGAGCTGTTACGCCATGTCCTGCCGAAGGACGCTCTTTGGAAATTCCAAAGCATCGCCGATGAACTCGCGCCGCGCATGGAGGAATGGCGGCTGCTGAGCAATCGTGAATTGAACAAGATCGAGTCCGACACCGCTTTGCGTGAGATTCAGGAAACACAACGAAAACGGCTGGAGTCCCCTCTCGCTGGCGGTGGCGTCCTGCGCGATGCCATGGCGAAGGCGCTGATGAAAATCGCGGATGCACCCGACTTGTTCGTGACCTTGCAACAACACCTTAGGGAACAATCCTGGCAAAGCCCCCTGCCCGCTCTCGATGCCGCAGTGAGTCGCGCCGCAGACTACCGCCTGCTGAATAGAGCCGGTTCCGAACCTTACAAAGTCATCCTTCAGTCAACTGAAACGACACTCGGGGAACGTGCGAGGTTTCATGAACTGAACCTCACCTTGCTTGGCACCGCGCTGCTGCCCGATTTTATGGAACGTTCCAACAAGCCTGCGTTCGTCGATCCACGGCTGACCACTCCAAAGGCCTGGCGTGATGTTTATCAATACGACAAGGACGGCAACTGCACCGGCTGGACACGCATCACGAATGGCCGTTCATACGAATTCAGTCGCGACGGTCAGCTTCTGCCAGATGGTCGCGGTGGTCGCGCGCTGGCCGTGAAGTTGCTCCGTGACGAGAGGGATGGGCGGCTGATGTTCTCGCCGCTGTAAACAGCAGGATATTGCCGGGTTGAACTCGACAGCGGGCACATGGGCGCGAGAACTGATTTTTACTTGTTTTCCCATGTAATTGCCGCAATTTGACGCTTGAAAAAATCCCCTCTTCATTCCAGCCCGCCGATGACTCCACAATCCAACTTGCACAATCAAGACCGGAACGACGCTCCGCATAGCAGTCACGGCCATCAAAATGCCGGCCCCCGTGGACGCAGTGGTGGTCCCGGCGGACGCGGCGGCAGAGGCGGACGCGGCGGTCGAGGCAGGACTCCTCTGGGTCCGCGCACACCCCAGCATGGCTCTGACGGCGTGCCTATTGATAAAGAAGCCGCGATCGAACTGGATGGAACCGTTTCCGCCGTGCTTGCCGGAACCATGTTCCGCGTGAAGCTGCGCAACGGTCACGAAGTTCTGGCTCATATCTCCGGCAAGATGCGCAAGCGTTTCATCCGTCTCGTCATCGGCGATCAAGTCCGGCTTGAGATGTCGCAATACGATGCGGACAAGGCGCGCATTGTCTATCGCATGTGACACCAATCGTTGAAATGTTGAAGAGTTTAGGAATTGGGGGCGCGAAATCTTCGCCAGAACCGCTTCTTCAACCATCAAACACTTCAACAAACGGCAACCCATGGAATATCACCTCTCCATCGCTGGCGAACGCAGCGGACCGCACACGCAGTTCACATTGATCGAACGTATCCGCGAGGGAACGCTCAAGGGGGACGAGCTTGTCTGGCACATAGGCATTACAGAATGGAAGCCGCTCCGGGACTTGAATGAATTTTCCGATTACTGGAAGCCCACACCAGAAACCATCACTCAGGCCGAGGAAGCGCGCCGCATCGCACGCATCTCTCTGGATGCACCGCAGCCGTGGCCGCGATTCTGGGCGCGTATGTTGGATTACACCTTGTTCTTGACGGTTCTAAGCATGGTTGTGAAAATGACTCTGCCAAAAAGTGCGATCGAGTGGTATGCCAATGCTGTCGTCGGAGGCGCGTCTTTGCCCATGGTGTTTTTTCTCAACGTCCTGCCGTTCCTGCTCTTTGCGCCGTTGGAAGCGTTCTGTCTTTCTCGAAGCGGCACCACTCCGGGCAAGGCGTTCCTGCGCATTCAGGTGCGGCGCCTAGACGGATCGCTGCCTCGCTTCCAGGAATCACTGATCCGGTCGCTCCTCGTTCTGGTAAAAGGACTGGCGCTGTGCATTCCGATTTTTTCGTTGTTCAGCATGTCATGGTGCCGCCTGCGCCTTCTGCAATCAGGCCGGACAAAGTGGGACGAACAGACCGGGCTGCGCGTGGAACACGGCGAACCGGAAATGTGGCGGCATCTCGTCGTGATCGCGATCATGGGCTTCGTCATGCTGTGCTTCATCCTCGCAGTTCAGCAGATGATGGAAATGACGCACACCACAGGCTTGCCGAAGTAAGCGCACCGTGCAATGTCCGACCTCATCTATTGAGCATGACACGCGACATCGTTTACTTTGACCTAGAAACCAAGCGCACCGCGAATGACGTGGGCGGCTGGCACAAGAAGCACGAGATGGGCATCTCCATCGCCGTGACCTTCAGCACCCGGCTGGGCGAATACCGCATCTACACCGAGGACACTGTCGCCGAACTCATCGAGCAGCTCCGTCGCGCTGATCTCGTGGTAGGTTTCAATCATATTAACTTCGACTACGCAGTGCTCATGGGCCACTCGGTCTTTGACTTCACGGATCATCTGCAAAGCCTCGACCTGATGGTGGAGCTTGAAAAAAAACTCGGTCATCGTCTCAAGCTGGAAGCCGTGGCCAGCGCCACCCTAGGAACAGGCAAAACTGCGGACGGTCTGGATGCCATCCGTTGGTGGCAGCAGGCCATGCAGGCAAAAGAGAAGGGCGACACCAACACTTTCGCAGACCGTGTCTGCTCCATTGCCACTTATTGCTGCCATGACGTGCTCGTGACCATGAGAGTTCATGAGCACGGTGTGCAACACGGCCACGTGAAGTTCATCGACCGCAACCAGCGCGAGCAAACAGTTGAGGTGGACTGGAAGATCTGAATGCAGAATCCATCTCCCAACTTTTATCTACTAACTCCTAACTCCTAACTCTTATGGGCCAGTTCTACGACGAAGAAAAAATCAAGGCGATGGAAAACGAATCCAACGCGGCTGCACCAGCGGATCAGCCATCGGCTCCCGATGCCAAGCCACCGACGGGGCACTTCTATGACGAAGCAAAAATCAAAGCCATGGGAGGAACTACGGGGCCTGCGGCATCAGGCTCCAAGAATCTGGTCAACTATGCGCTGGTGGGCTTGATGGTAGTGGTGGGCGTCATCATGCTCTGGTGGAAGATTACGCACAATCCGGACACGATGATCGTGGACATCAACAAAGCCAGTGTCACCGAGCTATCTTATCTTCCAGACGTAGGGCCAGTCATTGCTCAGCGGATTGTGGATGCCCGGAAAGAGAAGCCTTTTCAAACGATCGATGACTTGAAGAAAATCAAAGGCATCGGCGAGAAGACCTTCGAGAAGATGAAGTCGCGGGTGAAGGTGGAATGATGCCGACTTGATGAGGTATTTGCCATTCTTACGCGCTGTGTGCACATCACACATTTGATGCCGAAGGCATCAGAGCGCAGTAGCCGGTGGTTGAGCGTAAGCGACACCACCGGAATTGATTCCGAAGTTTCCAGCACCCCGGAGGGTGTGCCAGCAAGGCCAGCCTCGACCTCGTCATCCCTCCAACATGCTGTGACCCCTAACCGGGGTCGTTTCATGAGGGTGACCTTATCCGGGGGTGTCGCTTTGGCTCAACCCCCGGCTACTATGCTCAGATGCCTTTGGTATCCCATAAGACCAGATCAATCGCCCGATTGTTTGAAACTCGTGCAGGTGAAATATCACCAGACAAAAAAATGCGCCCCGGATTTACCCGAGGCGCATTCATTAACTGTTGCTGAGTTGCTTGGAGTCTTACGAAACCACAGGCAATTCGAATTCCTTGCGGTATTCCTCGGTGGCCATCTTGTTGGCCTCCTCGGCAAATTCGCCTTCGAATTTCATCGTCACTGAATTCAAACTAATCCATGAACCAAGCGCCGCCTGATCGGCACCGATGTCCACCTGATTGGCACTGAGATTGGCCACAAAGTTCTCAAAGGTTTCCGCTGCAGCCTTGTCGCTCTGGAGACGCTCCTTGATTTCACCGGGCGCGACTTTCTTGCCAAGGCGATAACTGATATTCGCCAGGTGGGCGAGAGTCGCGCAATTGAATCCATGCTCAATGTGCAGGTTCGAGTTCACCAGCTTGCCCGCCTTGATGGAGGCGATGAAGTTGGGCATGTGGTTCGGCCCTTCGCGGAAGTCATCGAACTTCTTGATCATTTTGCCATCGGTGTCATAGGCCTTGGATTCGGCCACGTAGCCACCTTCACAGTGGAACACGTTTCCGATCTGGGTGGAACCACCCTTGCCCTGTCCGGAGACATAGTAAACCGGCACGGTTCCCTTGCCCCACTCCATGTTTTTTGCCGGAAGCCCGCGATTGTCGAAGATCATCGGAACCTTGCCCTGACCCCAGTCATAGAGCGCCATCTGGTTGTTGGGCGTCTGACCGTCGTCGGTGTAGCCCCAGCGTCCGCCAAAACTCATGACGCGTGTGGGAGGTGCCGGATTACCCAGCACCCAGCGTCCCACATCAAGCTGATGCGGTCCCTGATTGCCAATGTCACCACTGCCGTAGGCCCATTGCCAATGCCAGTCGTAGTGGAATTTTTCGCGCATGATCGGCGCCATGGGACGCGGACCGCTCCAGAGGTTGTAGTCCACCGTTTTGGGGGCCTCATGCGGCGCAGTGACCTTGCCAATGCTGGGACGCGGTTTATAATTGGTGCCGCGGGAGAGCACGAGCTTTCCGAGAGCGCCTGAATTCACATATTCGATAGCCGAGGCCCAGCCGAGGTCCGAGCGGCGCTGCTGACCGTGTTGAAGAATGATTCCTTTCTTGCCCGCCGCTTCGCCGGCCTTAACCAACTGTGCGCCTTCCCAGATGTTGTGGCAGACAGGTTTCTCCACATAAACATGCTTGCCATGCGCCAGCGCAGTCATCGCGATCAGCGTGTGCGTATGGTTGGGCGTGGCGATGGTCACGGCATCAATGTCCTTGTCCTCGCAGAGCTTTCGGTAATCAGGGTAGCCTTTGACCGTGATGTTCTCTTTGGCGAACTCGGCGACTTTCGCATCCAGAACCTTCGAGTCCACATCGCAGAACGCCACAATGCGGACACCTTTGATTTCCATCAGGCTTTTGATGTGGCCCAATCCCCGTGAGTTAAAGCCGATGACGGCCACACGGATGTCACCGTTGGAGCCTGCGGCTCTGGCCCATGTGGGAAGGGCAAGCACCGTGCCGGCATAAAGAGTGCTGCGCAGCATGTCGCGGCGCGTGAGGCAGGTGCGTTGCTT
>JAYVQB010000147.1:0-9072 GCA_043757085.1 Verrucomicrobiota bacterium | reverse complement strand
GGGTGACTCACCTGCAAGCCGGAGCAGTTCAACATGAAGTCGTGGCGAGATATAAAAACGGCTTTCGGTCCGCAAGCGTGAAAGGCTTGTTGCGAGGGATTCAATCAATCCAGCAGATTTCGCCCGCAATAGGATGCCGCCAATGCCAGTGAATCGTTGATGAAGTGCGACTGCGGCGCGGCGCGCGGCCAGATCATCAACAAGGATGTATTCGGCATGAAGTTGCAATGCCAGAGCGAGGGCTTCGGTTTCGCCGGGGTCCATGTTGGGGCAGGCCGAGACTTCAGGAGGAATACTTATCGGATCAGATAGCCGCAACCATTCAGGCAATGTCATGCCCTGAAATCTTGGGTGCGCCAAACTGTGCCGCTGGAATTCTCTTTCGACGGCTGGCGGAATCCAGACCTCGCCAAACAATCTAGGCAGCAGCCAAGCAAGCTGCACACGGCAGAGATTGAGCAAAACGGATGTGTCAGCAACGACAACCACGTCACGAAGCAATCAAAGGAGATTCAGATGGGGGGAGTCGTGCGTTCAGCACTTCCATCTCCGTGTGTAAATCTTCCACGGTGTCATTGCTCAAACACCGCTCGCCGAGAGCCTCCTGAAAGGTGAAGAAATCTACCCCTGCCAGTTCTGCACCAGCCACCTTTCCGAGTCTTCCACGCGCAAAAAGAGCGCAGGCCAACTCCAAGCGAAGGTCTTGCGCAGTCAATTCCCTGAGCGCAGGTTCGTCTGGAAGAGTCAAAGTCATGGTGAGAGTTTAAGCCTCTGGCTCTCCTAGGGCAACGGATTTTAGAGCGAGAATATTGTGCAGGTGAATTTTCACCATTCTAACGTCACCGTCCTGCCAGCAGCCGCTCAATGTGCTTCGCCAGCATGTCGAACTCCAAATTGATAGCGTCACCGGCTTTCGCCGTGAGCAGACTCGTCACCGCGAATGTGTGCGGCGTGATCCAGAACGTCATGCGATCCGCGCCGAGTTCGGCCACGGTCAGGCTCATGCCGTTGATGCAGACTGAGCCTTTGTGAACCACGAGCCGCGCCCACTCGGCTGGCAATGAGACAACAAACCGATGATCAGCGCCGACTGGCTCCAGTGCGAGAATTTTTCCCACGCCATCCACATGCCCCTGCACGAAGTGACCGCTAAGCCGGTCGCCAATGCGCAGGGCGCGCTCAAGATTTACGATGTCGCCCTCGCCCAACATGCCGAGATTGGTCACGCGCATGGTTTCGTGAAGCAGGTCGAACGCCGCTGTGCCAGCGTCGCCGTTGAATTCCGTCACGGTGAGGCAGCAGCCGTTCACCGCAACACTCTCGCCAAGTGAAAGCTCTCCCGCCATCGCGCCCACTCGCAGGACAATCCGCGCGCCACCCTCGCGATGCGTGATGCTGATGACTTCTCCTGTGGTTTCGACGATGCCGGTGAACATGAAAATTAGTGATGGATTTTGGAGCGCACGCGCCCTCGCGTGCCGTCTGGTGCGCCCTCGTGCCAGACACGACGAAGTATGTCGAGGGAGATACTTAAAACAGTGATGTTCGATGAGTTCTCCGCGAGGGCGCGGAAAACAGCACGCGAGGGCACGTGCGCTCCAATAATTTTTAACAGTGAGCGCACAGGCCACTCAAGTAAATTGAAAGACATCGGCAGAGGCTAAATCTTTGACTTGTCATTGCAAGCAAATGAACCGTTGACCGCATCCGGCCTCCCTGCATCTTGCGCGCTCACCTGACCGAATATCATCATGGAAAACGTCATCATCATCGGCACCGGCTGCGCCGGATACACCGCCGCTATTTACACCGCGCGCGCGAATTTGAACCCGCTCATGCTCTCCGGCACGCAGCCCGGCGGCCAACTCACCACCACGACTGAGGTGGAAAATTTTCCCGGCTTTCCTGAAGGCATTCAGGGGCCAGATTTGATGATGAAGATGCAGGCGCAGGCGGAGAAATTCGGCGCGCGCATTGATTATGCGAAAGTCGATGTTCTGGCGAAAACTGCCGACGGCCATTTTGAACTCGCCCTCGAAGGCGGACGCACGCTGCACGCGAAGACCATCATCATCGCCACTGGCGCGTCGCCGCGACATCTCGGAATTTCTGATGAGAAAAAACTCATCGGTCACGGACTCACGAGCTGCGCCACCTGCGATGGCGCGTTCTATCGCAACGTGCCGGTCTGCGTCATCGGCGGCGGCGACAGCGCGTGCGAGGAGGCGATGTTTCTGACTCGTTTCGCCAGCGTGGTCTATCTGATTCATCGCCGTGAGGAACTGCGCGCCTCGAAGATCATGGCTGATCGAGCGCTGGCGAATCCCAAGATCAAACCCATTTGGAACAGCACTGTCTCTGCCTACCTCACTGATGACAAAGGCGAGATGTGCGCGGTGACGCTGAAAAATCTTGTGACCGGCGCGGAAGAAGAGCTGGAACTCAAGTGCGTTTTCGTCGCCATCGGCCATGTGCCGAACACGCAGTTTCTCAACGGACTCGTCACACTCGATGAGAATGGTTACATCGTGCAAACGAAAGGCACGCAAACCAATGTGTCAGGCTTGTTCGCTGCTGGCGATGTGGCTGATCACGTCTATCGCCAAGCGATCACGGCTGCGGGTCAGGGATGTGCTGCCGCGCTGGAGGCGGAGCGGTATTTGGCACATTGAGATTGATGAGTGACACGCTAAAGCGTGAACACCTAACCGCTTGGTGTTCACGCTTTAGCGTATCCTGCGCAAATCCACTCACCCGCCTTCAAATCGCCAATTTCATACTCGCCTAACTTCGTGCGATGAAGCTGCTCGACGTGCCAGCCCTGACTGGCAAACATGCGGCGCACCTGATGATAGCGCCCTTCAGTGATGGTGAGGCGGGCGTGAAGTTCATCAATGATCTCCAGTTTCGCGGGCAGGCAGGGCTTGGCTTCACCGCGCAACATCAGCTCGCCACGAGAAAACACTTCCACGAGGTCGGGTGACAAAGGCCTGTTCACGGTGGCCTCATAAATTTTTTTGATGTCTGACTTCGGCGATGTCCATTTCTGCACAAGCTCGCCGCGATCCGTGATGAGCAGCAGGCCGCTGGTGTCTTTGTCGAGCCGCCCCACACTGGTCACGGGCGGATTACGCCGAAGCCAGCGGGCGGGCAGCAACTCATATATTGTCGAGCCTTCGCCATCGGCGCGAGTGCAGACATAACCCACGGGCTTGTGCAAAATCGCGAGCAAGCCTTCCGGCGCTTCGAGTGGCGCGCCATCAAACAAAACATCCCGCGCATCAACTTTGGCGTCGTGATGCGCCGCCACTTCTCCGCGCACGGTAACGCGCCCGGCATCCACATAAGCGCGAACCTCGCGACGGGTGCCGTAACCGAGGGACGCGAGAAGCTGGTCGATGCGGCGGTGAGTGGTCATGTGGAAGAGGGCGGCAGAAAGAAACGCGGGTGTCGGGGGCGTCTCGCAACACCCACAGTCGGGACGACCATGTTACTGAGGAGTTATAACTTCAGTTCTTCACAACGAGAAACTTTGTCTGGCCCGCGCGAACAATTTTTAATTGCACCGCGCCGCCGGCTTCGCCTTTATTGGAGCGGGCTTCAGGCAGGCTGCTCACAGCCTTGCGATTCACCTGGGTGATGACATCGCCTTCTTGCAGGCCGACTTTTGCCGCCGGGCTTTTTTCATCCACATTGGTGACGACCACGCCCTTCACGTCGGCTTCGATCTTATAGTTCTCACGCAGCTCTTCGTTGAGTTCTTCCACCTTCACACCTTCGAGGAAACCGTTGCCGTCGCCCTTTTCCTTGCCGGGGGAGGGACGGATTTTATCAAAGGCACTGGTCAGTGATTCGGGGAGTTTCTCCAGCTTGGCAATGATCTCCTTGCGCTCGGGTTTTTTGCTCGACTCATTGAATCGGACAATGCCGAATTTCACGTCTGTTCCCGGATGTTGGGAGCTGATCATGAGACGGAGTTTCGTGGGGTCGGCAATTTTCTGACCATCGGCGCTGACGATCACATCACCTTCTTCGAATCCGGCTTTGGCGGCGGGCGAACCATCGACAATCCGCGAAACGGTGACGCCGCTTTCTTCTTTAAGCCCCAGGAAATCCGACATACTTGGCTCGACCGCATCCATCTGAATGCCGAGGAAACCGCGCTGAACCTTGCCCGTGTCCACGAGATCACGGACAACGGACATGGCCATATTCACCGGGATCGCGAGACCGATGCCGGCGAACATGCCGCTCTGGGTTTCAATGGCGGAGTTGATGCCGATGACGCGACCTTGGGCATCTACCAGAGGGCCACCGGAGTTGCCCGGATTGATGGCCGCATCGGTCTGGATGAAGTTCTCGTATCCGGCTTCTCCTTTTTTGATGCCGATGATGCCCATCGCACTACGACCGAGCGCGCTGACGATTCCGTGGGTCACGGATTGTTCGAGTCCCATCGGCGCACCGACCGCCAGCACGACATCTCCCACGCGCAGTTTGGAGCTGTCGCCAATGGTGGCGTGCGGCAGGCCTGTGCCGTCGATCTTGATCAAAGCGACATCGGTGGACGGATCTGTGCCGATGACCTTGGCGTTGTATTCCTTGCCCTTGCCCGCCACCATGACTTTGATTTCATCCGCACCATCCACCACATGGTTGTTAGTCAGGATGTAGCCGTCATCTGTGAGCAACATGCCTGAACCAAGCCCGGTCTGCACGGGTTTCTGCGGGCGTTGTGGAGCCTGGCGGTTGCGCTGATTGGGCACCTGCCCTTCACCATGACGCTGGAGCCAGTCTTCAAAGAAGGGCCGGAGCATGGGCGGAAGCTGATCCATATCATCTTCGCTGCCGCTGAAACCTCTCCGCGGGGCTTTCTTCGAGTAGGTGTTGATGCTCACGACGCTGGGCAGGATGCGCTCGACGACATCGGCAAAGCCCGCCATGGCAGGGTTCGCCGTGCGAGTTTCGGAAGTGTCACGGGTGATTTTCTTTTCCAGTTCCGCAGAAGTGATTTTGGATTTCGCGTCCTCGGAATAAACCAAGGCCGCCACACAGAGCAGGCTGACGCCGACGAGGATTATGGATGTGGTTCGATTTATTTTCATGGGTGTTTGGGAGTTGGGGTTTGTTGGAAAGCAATGCTGCTCTGCATAACATCTGCAAAACAGCAACGTCACGATAGACGTCTTTTTTGTAATTTTGTTGAAAACGGAATTGAATTTTCCCGACACGAAATCAAAACGCAATCGCCTCAACTCGGCACCAGCCCGCCGCCTCAGCGTTTCCAGCGCTCGCGGCCTTCTGATACCAGATCGCCGCCTGCTCCGCGTCCACACGGGTGCCAGTTCCTTTCTCAAGACATTTGGCGTAGAACAACATACTCTCGGCATGTCCTTTGCGTGCACCTTCGGCAAACAGCGCAACCGCACGAGTGGCGTCGGCAGGCACACTCTGGCCTTTGAGATACATGTTCCCCAGATTTCCGCATGCGCTGGCGACACCGGATTGGCGCGCGTCCGTGAAAAGCTGAAATGCTTTCGCTTCATCGCGAGTCACACCAAGTCCGCCGAGGTAACAGACGCCCAGCAGATCACCCGCGGCTTTCTCTCCATTGCCCAGCGCCTGATTCAGCAGGTTCACCGCCTGTGCTAAATCTGGCTTGGTGCCCCAGCCTTGAAGATAACAACTCGCCAGTGGCATCATCGCCGATTTGTCTCCGGCCATGACCGCCTTGTCAAACCAGCCGAAAGCCGCGTGCTCATCCACATCGCCGAAATCTGCCCGCAACAAACCTGTTCCGAGCATGATCATCGCCTCGGTGTTGCCAGATTGCGCAGCCTTCTCAGTCGGGGCGCGCAGTTCATCGGGGAGTTTTCCCCCGCTCTGCCGGAGTTCACGCAGACGACTGGTGAGCTTGTCGATAACAGGGACTGGAGGCTCGGCAGGCGGAGGCAGAAGCGGTGTCACCGATTTTTCCAAAGCCTCTCCCCTTGGCATTTCCAGTGGGTCGCTGCCGGGGTGGATATTATTTTTTGGTGCAGACTCGCGCTGCTGCCACCAGGCGCGGCCTTGCCAATGCGCAAGACCGGCGGCTGCAATGGCGGCCATGATGATCAAAATGAGCGCCTTGATCCAGAACGGGCGCTGGTTCCGAAATTCGGTCCATGAACTTTCATCGGGTTCACCCATCTGATCATCGGCAAAAGGCTGCATGAGCACCTCGGCAAAGCCGATGGCAGGCTCAAGCTCCTCGGTCGAAGCCATAAGCACAGGAAAATCCGCCACCTCCTCTCGCGGTGCTTCTGTGACGGGACTGGGGGCGATGCTGGTTCCGCCCACTTCCGTCCAGAGACCACCGCCGCTGATTTCCTCCGTGTCCACATCGCGCAGCGCGTGTGCGAATCGCCCGAGGAATCCTGCACGTGAACTCGGCGATCCGCGACGGGCCAGAGCCAGTTCATCATTCAGCAACTGCGCGACAGACTCATTCGCATCACTGGTTTTATCCATGTCGCCAGAGCCGAGCAGACAGGTCGCTAGCGCAGCCATCCAACCGCCATTCCAGAGCGATTCCACACCGCTCAGATTCACGGGTTCCAATGGCAACAACAACGTCGGGTCCGTGCCACGCCCGACCATCGAATGCAGACAGGGATGACCGCGCAGCACAATGGAGAAGCCCGGCCACTCGTTTAGTTTCCGTCCCAGCAGACCTGCATCGCGCGGATTCTCCTGGCCAAAGCCCGTGAATAAATAAATGTCCTCCAGTCGCAACCTTCGGCTCAAGCGACCGGCTTTTTCGAACTGCCCCAGGGCCGTGTCCATGCCCGCCAGCACTAAATAAATTTCTTCGACATCAAGCGCACCCCGTTCATCGAGCAGTTCACGGAGCGTCAGTCCCTCAACCACGGTTTCTGCCACGCATTCGACGCCGTCATTTTCCTCCACAAAAACCACAGGCATGAGATTCGGTAGCCGACCCGATTTCGGAGAATGCACGACCTGTTGCAAGGCTCCCGACGATGCCGCGCCTCCCAGTCGAAATGGCGGCACCTGCTCCACAAAAATGTCCTGCCCCGTTTTCATCAGCGTGCCGCGCAACGCATAAGGCTGCGAGGGATCGAGCCGCTGACTCTGCATCCGCACATTCTGCGCGACGCAGCGCGCGACCTCCTGAAAACTTGCGAGCAGCGGAACGATGAGAGACTTCGGTTTGTAAGTCGCCGCCAGATCGCCCGGAGGATACACGGTCTGAAGACTGCTGAGTGTGCTTTGTAGATCATCGAGCGCAGCGCCCAAACTAGGCGTGATGGAGACCAGCAAAGCGTGCAATAGCTCGCTGAAATTCGACATCTGTAACACCGCCTCCTCACCGCCACTGTTCCGGATGCGATCCGCGAAGGTGGTCATCAGCGTCTGAGCCTGTCGGGCAAAGGTCAACGCCTGTTTGCGACGCGGCTTTTTTTTCACCGTCCCGTCATTGATGAACCGGTATTCAGCCACGCCAAGTTGAAGATGCTTCAGCCCTGTTTGCACCACCCGAAGAACGTCGAGCGGTTGCCGGGATAAATAATCACCTTTCTCATGCAAGGCTCGCACCGCCCCAACAGCCAGCGCAGTCAGTTGCATCGCCAGCCAGACCGGAATTTCCTCATGACGCGCGAGCATCTCGCGCAAAGTCTCGCCATCCATGTTCGCCGTAATGTAATACGGACTGCCCTCGTCCTCGCCGAAATCCAATACCCGCGCCAGCAGCGGATGCCCTTCCTTTTGCAGCACGCGCGCGCGATTCTCAAACTCGCCCCGATCCGCCAGCGGCTCCATCAGCACATGGCAGTGAACGAACAGAAGTCGCTGCGAATCAAAAGCCAGCACCACGACCTGCTGGTCGGATCGAACAATCTCGATATTCTTGCCCGCTTCGTCCTGGCAAATCAGGTAATGCTTGAATTGCGAAGGTGAAGACATGCCCGGATGAGAGCAAGACTTTCGCCAAGCTTGGACACCATTGCAAGCTGCGTCTCTGGCAAGCATTCGAAGCTTCGAGAGTGGCGCGTCAAAGACGGACACGATGATCAAACTTCACGCGACATCGCATCGGCCATAAACCACGGTTGACAGTAGGAATACGGAAAGGCATTCTTACGCCATGCAGACGATCGAAATCGACGACGAAATCGACGACGAAACCTTCGCTAACCTGGAGGCGTTTGCGAAGCAGGAGCATGCGAGCTTTGGCAGCGTGATTAAGCGCGCGATCCATCGCCTGCCCGCTGTCCAACGCCCAGCAGTCGAACCATCTCCCATCAAAGTGCCGCATGGATATAAGATTCCAGTTTCAAAGGGTGTCCCCTTCACGATGGCGGACGTGTGGGCTGTGGAGGATGACAACGACTTGCGAGGACTGAGGTGATGTGGCTTGTGGATGGCAATGTGCTTCTGTCGTCGTTGATAGATACGCACCCCCACCATTCTCGCGCAGAGAAGTGGTTTGAAAATCTGTCAGATCGTTTCGCAACCTGTTCCGTGACTCAAGGGACACTGTTGCGACTGCACATGAAATTCGCCAATGACACCAGCGCGCGTGCCGCATGGAAGGTGCACGCAGGCATTGAAGCGAATCCGCTGCACGACTATATCAGCGATGATCTGCCATACCGTGAGGTGCCACACGAAAAGCTTCATGCCCATCGCCAAGTTACAGATGCCTGGATTGTGGAGCTGGCACGACTCAGCGGCAGCAAAGTTGCAACGCTGGACACAGGGATGGTAGCGGCCTACCCCAACGATGCCGTTTTGATTTGATGCAGGGGTATGAAGCCCGCCGAAAATTATCGCAACAGAAGTTTCAAATTACTTGCTCAAACGCCAAATAAAAACCTGGCCGCACTGAGCATTTAAGTTTCACTCCCACTCAATGCTCGCAGGCGGCTTCGTGGAAATATCGTAGAGCACGCGGTTGACGCCTTTGACGGAATTAAGGATACGATTGGATGTGGCACGGAGAACTTCATACGGAAGTTCCACCCAGTCGGCAGTCATGGCGTCCTCGCTCACCACGGCGCGCAATGA
>JAYVQB010000146.1:0-9076 GCA_043757085.1 Verrucomicrobiota bacterium | reverse complement strand
CGGCCATTGAGCATCCGAGCGTGCGCGAGCCATTGCAGCATCAGTTTGCCAATCGCATCTCATTAGCTACCACGACGTCGCGCGGTGAACTGGACTTTGAAGACTTTATGCGGCAAATCGTGCGGCCCGAAATTGCATTCGCCACGGTCATGGCCGCGAACAACGAATGCGGCCTTTTGCATTCGTGGAAAAACATCGCGGAGCTATGCTTAGCCAATAAAGTTCCATTGCACACCGACGCCGCGCAATGGATCGGCAAGCTGCCCGCGCATGAACTTGGCAGATGCGATTACGTCACTGGTTGCGCCCATAAATTTGGCGGGCCAAAAGGCGTTGGCTTTCTTGTGATGCGAGATGAGACCGAGGTGCTGGCCTTTCTGCGCGGCGGGCCGCAAGAAGAAGGTCGGCGCGCAGGCACAGAGAATTATCCCGGCATTGAAGCAATGGTCACGGCGTTGGAAACATTGACTCCGCGTCTGCCTGAAATCGCCACCGAACAAGCACGACTGCGCGATGCGTTTGAAACGGCGATGCTGACATTGTTCGATGGCCTGCGCATCATTGGCGCGGGCGCGGAGCGACTCTGGAACACCTCGATGTTCGTGCTCCCGCAGCACGATAATCGCAAATGGCTCGCGCGCCTCAGCCAGCGCGGCTTTGCAGTTTCGACTGGCTCGGCGTGCAGTGCCGGACACGACGGCTCCTCGGTCGTTCTTTCAGCACTGGGCGCGAGCGATGCCGAAATGCGCCGCGTCATCCGAGTGAGCGGAGGTTGGGGAACATCGGCGGATGACTGGCGTGCACTGCTTCAGGCGATCAGGGAGGTGGGGCAGGAGATGGACGCTCTGCACTGAACACATATCGGCGCAAGCTATCTTTGCCAGAAATGCGGGGGTGATTGACATGGGGAAGCCGGACTCTTATGATGCGAGTTCGAGAAATTAAATAATGTCCAAGCTTTCCAGCGTCCTTACTCCCGAGACTGACCGTGCGCATTATGTGGCGCAGGGGACGCTCTGTGTGCTGGCGGGCATCGTAGTGCTGGCTCTGGCCTGGACGGGCTGGCATGGGGGATTTTCCCGTCGCGGGGGTGCGCTGGAACCGGCATCTGTGGCGACGATCACTCCTCCACCATCCTTTCCGGCCACTTCCACGACTCCCATTTACTACAATCCAGCCCCGATTTTTCCCACGCAGCCGATTTTGACGACAACGACCCCCGCGCCCTTGCCTACGGCTCCGTCAAGTTCACTTCCATCAGCGGGGAGGCCGATTGAAAACCCCCAAGTGAAAGAGATGGTGGAAGCGGCGCGCGCAGTGCGAAAGCTGGGCGACATGCAGGCGGCCATCGAGTCGCTGCGCGCAGCGGATTTGCGGGAGCCGGATCACCCGGAAATCCTGAGCGAAATTGCGCTGACTTATGAGGCGATGGGACTGGCGGACAAGTCGCAGGCGGCCTGGAAAAACGTGCTGGCAATGAGCGAGTCGGTCGCGGGTGGCTTCCACGCTCTGGCGAAATCAAAGCTGGCGGGTCGCGAAGATGCGCCCCCGGCTGCTGCGAGCTTGAAGCCTGTGCTCATTGGTTCCTGCCAGGTGCTGCCGGACACGACGGTGAAGAAAGGCCAGCGGCTGATCTTGCGCGTGCCAATCATTGCCGCTCCGGGCGCAGATGTGGACCCTGCGCAGATGGACATCCATGTGTATTTTTATGACAAGGTGGGCAAGGATCGCGTGGAGCCGTCCAAGGCTGATCCGCCGGATCAGAAATGGGTCTCCGAGCGGGTGGACTGGGCGTTGCACAATGAAGAGCTGCTGGACATTGTTTATCACATGCCGGAATTGCGCCCGGAAGAGCTGCGCGATCTGGGCAAGCGCAGTTACTACGGCTACGTAGTGAAATTATTCTATCAAAACCGGCTCATGAGCGAAAGGGCGGATCCACCATCGCTTTTGGACTACAAACCGCCCGGCCCCGGCTCTGCTGGCGTGGAAAATGCACTATTCCCCAAAAACTGACGTTTCGATTCCTGCATGGTTGTATTGTATGTCGATCCCAATTCCGAGTTGCGCGCCCGGCGTGGAGCCTTGCTTGCGGGCGCGGGGTTGACGGTCTATGAAGCCGACAGTCCGGATGCGGCAGTGGCCATCGCCCAGCAATTGAGGGAGTTGGACTTGCTGCTGAGCGAGGGTGTGTTGGAAGGGGATTTCACTGGTTTTGAACTCCGGGATGCCATCCGCGAGCGCTTTCCCGCCATGCGGGCGGTCTTCACCAGTCGCTATGTTTTGTCGGGCTTCGAGAGCCTGTTCGCAGGTTGCCCGGTGATATTCGAGCCCGTGGATGAGGTCAAGCTGGTGCAGGAGATTTTAAACCACAGTCCAGACACGCCCCCAAAAGCGGCTGCAGAACCAGCCCCGGCGGAAGCACCCCCGATCCTCGCGCCGGATACCGTTCTGGGGAACTATGTCATCAAGTCCTTGCTTTACAAAGAGCCGGAGTCGGAGACCTACCTCGCCGTGCAGCGTTCCGTGAACCGTGATGTGGCTCTGGTTCTGCTCAAGCCGGAATTGCTGGTCAATGAAGCAGCCGTGAATGAATTCAGAGAGCGCAGCCGGATCAAGGCTGCGATCACGCATCCTCGCATCGCCCCGCTGTATGAGGCCAAGCAGATTGACGGCCATGTCTTTTACACCCGCGAGATGCCGCATGGTCGCTCGCTAGACGAGTTGATTCTGGCCGGGAAAAAATTCGGCGAGAAGACGCTGGTCAATATCATCACCGGTGTCAGCGAAGCCATGAGCCAGGCGGCACTGCGCGGTTATCATTACCGTATGCCCTCGCCACGCGACATTTTTGTCGATTCCGAGCATGAGGCCAGCATCGTCAATGTCTTTCGACCCCAGGGTGACAAACGGCGCAGTCATTCGGCTGACACCGGGCGGTTTCTGCTGATGCTAAGGCCCTTGTGCGACAGCGCCCGGGCGAGACACATGGTGGACGATCTCGCGCACTTGCGCCTCGACTGGCAGACTTTGCATCGCCGTTCCGAGCAATTGCAGGAGGAGCACCGGCAGCACAGCCTGCTCGGTCGGGCGGACACGAAGGAGGCCCATGACATCCAAGCCGCGCGGTCGGCCGCAGTCGGGCCACCGCTCTGGGTTCGGCTCGGGCTGGGCCTGGCTTTTGTCGTTGCCTGCGTCACTTTATATTTGCATGGGCGCGGCGAGCCGGGTCCGGCGCGACCTGTCAGGGAAGAATTCGTCCCGGTGGCCGCAGGTGAATTTATTTATCAGAAGGAAGAAAAAAGAACCTTGCCGGAATTTTGGATCGGCAAGACCGAGGTCACCATCGGGCAATATGCGGAATTTCTTCAGGCCTTGGCGGAAAATCCCCTCATCGTAAATGGATTCAATCACCCCGAACAGCCGGCCGACAAGACGGACCACAAACCGGAAAGCTGGGACGAACTCTACAAAGCCGCCAGCGCAGGCGGACGGTTCAATGGTGATCGTGTGGATATCAACTGCCCAGTGGTGAACGTGGACTTGTGGGATGCGTGGGCCTATGCGCACTGGAAAGGCATGCGCCTGCCCACAGAAGAAGAATGGGAAAAAGCTGCGCGCGGCAAGGATGGACGCATTTTCCCTTGGGGCAATGATCCCCAGCCCAACGCCGCCAACCTCGGCGATGATTACGATGCCACGGGCACCAATGGCGGGAAAACGGACGGGCATAACTTTTTGCAGCCAGTGGACAAAATCAAAAAAGACATCAGCCCCTGCGGTGCCCTGGGCATGGCGGGGAACGTCGAAGAATGGACTGACAGCTGGGCGGATCATCCGGATTTCCCTGATCTGGTGGTGCCGGTGGTGCGCGGCGGAAGTTTTGCGCTCAAGAACGCCACCAACCTGCTGACTTCGCGCTTTCTGGCGAAATCCTCACGATCACATTCCATTAACCGCGGCTTCCGCATCGCCAGCGACAAACCGCCAGCACCATCTTCAGGCAAATGATTCCCAGCCGTGGTGATTCTTTGCCACAGAAGCCGTTTTCTGTTAATACTGCCATCTTTACTCAGCAGCCATGTCCCGATCCCCATCCAACCATCTCTGGCGCAGCATCGCGTTCTGTCTTCTCGTTCTAGGCATGGCATTTGCGCCGAAATCGCACGCGCAGTTCGAGACCAGCCTCAGCGTCAACAAGGACACCTACCTCACCTATGAGGGTCTGGAGGCGACCGTCACCGTCACCAACCGCTCCGGCGCCGATGTCGTCATGGGCGGACCCAGCGATCTCCCCTGGCTCTCGTTTGAAATCATCAATCCGTCCGGTAATCCTGTCGCGCCCATGGGCCTGCGTTCCGAGCAGAATCTGGTCTTGAAAAGCGGTGCCACCATCAGCCGCAAGGTGGTGCTCTCCCAGCACTTCTCATTTTCCGAATACGGCACTTACGGCATCACCGCCAACGTCTATCACCCTCCCTCCCAGCAATACTTCAAATCTAACCGCGCCAGGGCAAATTATACGGACGCCAAGAAATTCTGGTCCAAAAACTTCGGCGTTCCCACGGGCTTGCCCGGCGCCGGGCAAATCCGCCGCTACGAACTCTGCGTCCTGCGCGATCTGGAGCACACGAATCTCTACGTCCGCCTCATTGAGGAGAAAACGGAACTCAAAATCGCCACCTTCTCGCTCGGTTATTGCATCATGATCGCCGATCCCCAGGTCACACTGGACAAGGACAACAACCTGCATGTTCTCTTCATGGCCGCCCCACACATCTATTCCCACGTCACCGTGGACACCCAGGGCAAGATATTGAAGCGCCTCTATCATCGTGAAGTTGCAGGCGACCGCCCCCAGCTTTCATCACTGGCCGACCAGTCCATCACCGTGCAGGGCGGCCAGCCGTTTGATCCTACGGCCGCTCCGGTAGAAACCAAACCGCAAGGCCGCTCCGTCGGACAGCGGCCGACGGGATTTTAAGGCTGGCTACCGCGCAAGGATTTGAACCTTGTCAAAGAGATTCAGAATCTCTTGTGCTACCGTTACACCACGCGGCAATTCCTGACTGGCACATAAAATAACCGCGCCAGGCAGAGACGCAAGTATTGCTTGTTCTTCCAACCTCGCGGAATTCCTCTTGCCCACCCCAACACCATGCCCGTTGACCCAGCCCCCCCTCTGCCACTTCCCCCGTCGTTGTCGCCGACGGAACTGAAGGAAGAAGAAAGATTCATCAGTCGTCAGGAAGATCGCGCCCTCCTGTGCGGGCCGAATTCTCGTCTGCGCGATTTCAAGCTGCTGCTCAGCACCATTGCGGATTTCATGCGCGGATTTCGCGCACTGCATTTCGTCGGACCATGCATCACCGTCTTCGGCTCCGCGCGGATCAAGGAAGATCATCCGCACTACCAGTTGGCGCGACGCATGGGCGCAGAAATCGCGCGGCTTGGATTCACCGTGATGACCGGCGGCGGCCCCGGCATGATGGAGGCGGCCAATCGCGGCGCAAAAGATGTGGGCGGTCGCTCCGTGGGCTGCAACATCCAGCTTCCGCAGGAGCAGCAGCCGAACCCGTGGCTCGATCGTTCCGTCACCTTCAAGTATTTCTTTGTCCGCAAAACCCTGCTCACCAAATACAGCTACGGCTTCGTCATCATGCCCGGCGGCGTGGGCACACTCGATGAAATGTTCGAGGCGCTCACGCTTATCCAGACGCGGAAAATCCGGAACTTCCCCATCGTGCTCATGGGCCTCGACTATTGGCAGCCGCTGGTCGTGCTATTGAAACACATGGCGGAAGCCGGCACCATTGCCGAAGAAGACCTCAAACTCATTCACATGACCGACTCTGTGGAAGAAGCCACCGCGCATCTCAGTGAGTTCGCCATTAAGCAATTTTGTCTGCGCAAGGTCAAAACTCCCATCAAACACTGGCCCTGGCTCTTCGAGCGCGGCGTCTGATATATTTCCCCGCATGCACCATTCGTGCTCATCCGTGTAAATTCGTGGTTCACCTTTCATCCCCATGTCCGACCACACCTTCAAACTCTCTTCGGGGCGCACCCTCGGCTACGCAGAGTTCGGCGCTCCACGGGGCAGGGTGCTCTTTTATTTTCATGGATGGCCCAGCTCGCGATTACAGGGCGAGCTCATGGACGAAGTCGGAAAGAAGCGCTGTCTGCGCATCATCGCGCCCGACCGTCCGGGCATCGGTCTCTCTGAATTTGATCCAAACCGCAACCTGACCGACTGGCCCCATGTCATGCGCGAACTCGCCGCGCACGTGGGCGCAGAAAAATTCTATGTCCTCGGCGTGTCCGGCGGCGGCGCTTATGCCCTCGTCTGCGCCCATGCCATGCCGGAACGATTGCTTGGCGCCAGCGTCGTCTGCGGCGCACCACCGCTGCGCGAGGTTGGAACTGACGGACTTTTTTGGGCTTACAATCTCGCGAGATGGGCGCAGAAATATCTGCCGTTCATCCTCAGACCAGGACTGCGAATCTCAGGCTGGATAGCCGGAAGGAAAATCACGCAATGGCCGCAAAATTTTCTTGCCCGATTTTATGCGGCGGAAGATTGTCGCGCACTTCAGGATGAGCGGCACCATCGCGTCATGATGGGCAGCGGGCGCGTGGCCTTGCTGGGCAATGTGGCCGGTGTGCGCCACGACGGGACGATCTATGAATCAGACTGGGGTTTCAAACTGGCCGACATTAATTACCCCGTTCATTTCTGGCACGGCGACGAAGACTGGAACATCCCACTGGCGCTCGCCCAGAAAGCCGCCGCACAAATGCCCAACGCGACCTTCAAAGTCACACCCAAGGCTGGACACTACTCGCTGCCGCTGTTGCGTTGTGACGAGATCGTGGAGGAACTGTTGAAGTGTTCCCCGGACGCGCCTAACATCCTGTGAATCTCTAAAACAATCCAACACCTCAATTTTTCACTCCAATCATGAGCACGCTTTCCGCCCGTATCGTCGAAGACATGAAAACCGCCATGAGAGCGAAAGATGCAGTCACACTCAATGTCGTGCGCGCCTTGAAATCTGCGATCAAATATGCCGCCATCGAAAAGCATGGGGCCAATGCCGATCTCGATGATCAGGATGCCATCGTGGTGGTCCGCCGTGAGATCAAAAAGCGTCAGGATTCCTTGCAGCAATACGAGGCTGCTGCGCGGCAAGACTTGGCCGACACGGAGAAAGCAGAAATTGCCGTGCTGGAGAAATATCTGCCCGCCGCGATGAACGCGGATGATTTGATCAGGCTCGTCGAGACCGTCATTGCGGAAATCGGCGCGACCTCGAAGAAGGACATGGGCAAGGTCATGAAAATTCTTCAGGAGCGCACCGCAGGCGCAGCGGATAACAAGACGTTGAGCGCGGAAGTCGCCAAACGTTTGCCCTGACGCGACATGACTACGGCCATCATCGTCGCCGCAGGAAGCAGCAAGCGCATGGGCTTCGACAAGCTCACCGCGCCGCTGCTGGGCAAACCGGTGCTGCGCTGGACGATCGAGGCTTTTGTTGCTTGCGATGCGGTGCAGGAAATCATCATCGTTGCTGGTGATGCGCTGCGCTCACTGGTGCAGTCATGGATTGATGAAGGCTCATTCCGCAAGCCGGTGATGCTCATCAATGGCGGAGCGGAACGCCATTTCAGCGTCAGCGAGGGCTTAAAAAAACTATCGCCAGACACGGACATCGTCGCCGTGCATGACGGCGCACGCCCGCTCATCACGCCGGAGCAGATCGCGCGTTGCATTGCCAAGGCGGACGAGTGCGGTGCGGTGGCCTGCGCTCGGCCCGTGACGGAAACCTTGAAGCGCGTGGATTCCCATCACATCATCACTGGTAACGTGGAGCGCAACGGCGCGTGGATCATGGAGACGCCGCAGGTGTTTGATCGCGCGTTGCTCTGCGAGGCTTATGAATCGGTGCTGCGCGATGGCGTGACCGTGACTGATGAAGTTTCCGCCGTGCAGCACATCGGGGCCAAGGTCTCAGTGATTGATAATCCATCGCCGAATCCGAAGATCACCCATCCCGCCGATCTCGCGCTTGCGGCGCGTCTGCTGCGTAGCACGGCCTGACACAAGCCCGCCATTGAGGGGGAAGATTCCGATTTGTGCGCTTTTTTAAAAAAATCTTGCTCACCCGCCCACCCTGTGCCAGTCTCTCGGCCCTCCGCGCCCATGCGCGGCAAGAACAACGAACGAAACTCAGGCATATGTCATACGCAGTCATCAAATCCGGCGGCAAACAGCACCGCATCACCGTGGGCGCATTGCTCGACGTGGAGAAGCTCGAAGGCAACGAGGGCGACATCATTACCTTTGGTGAAGTCATCGCAGCGGGCGAAGGCGAAAGCCTGCGCACCGGAGCGCCCTTCCTCAGTGGCGCGACTGTGGCTGCAAAAGTCGTGAAACAATTCCGTGGCGAGAAAGTCATCGCCTTCAAATTCAAGCGCCGCAAAGGCTACCACCGCAAACGTGGTCATCGTCAATCACTCACCAAAGTAGAGATCACTTCGATCAACGCTTAAACCCCTTCACCCCTAAACAGGAGATTTCGTCATGGCCCATAAGAAAGGACAAGGAAGTGTTAAAAACGGACGCGATAGCAAGAGTAAGCGTCTCGGTATCAAAAAATTCGGCTGCGAAGTTGTCATTGCCGGCAACATCATCGCCCGCCAGCGCGGCCAGAAATGGCGCCCCGGTAAAAATGTCGGCATGGGCCGCGACCACACCATCTTTTCTTTGATCGAAGGCCGCGTGCGCTTTGATCAGGAAGGTCGCCGCATCAACGTGGATCCCGTCGCCGTCAGCGCATAAACGGAGCCGCTAATAATCTTTGAAAAATCCCCGCCGCCTCTTGGCTCGCGGGGATTTTTTTGCCTGCGTCACGATGAACCTAAAAACCGCAGTTGAGGGGTTAGCCCGACTTGGCGGACTCAGCGTCGAAACGGTTATTTTTGATGATTGATGACGCTGGAACCCTTGATTTTGCGAGAGGTCATTTCCCAAACGGCTTGTAGTGCAGACCTTGGTAGTTGCGTCACGCATTTT
>JAYVQB010000145.1:0-2360 GCA_043757085.1 Verrucomicrobiota bacterium | reverse complement strand
CGGCGAGCATGATCGGCACATGCTGCCCGGCGGGCGTCTTGCCGGAGGCGCGCACCTTGGCGACGGTTTCCGCGTAACGCTCCGGCTGATGTTCCTTGTATTTGTCCTCGAAGCGGCGCGGATTTTTTCCGCCATATCGCTTTCGTCGCTGATGCTTCGGCACATCCGCGGATTCATCGGCGCTGGGTTGATCTGGCGGAAATTCTGTCATCGTTAGTGACGAAACTCCCGATAATCTCCGAGGTCAAGGCAGCAGCGATCTGTCGCCCAGTTGTGTGAGTCTCAAAAAATGCTCATGTCTCCTATCGTTCTTCGCTTGCAGAAACCGCAGCTAGGCACAGTATTGCTTCATGAATAATCCACGCATCTTGCTCTCCGCCGCCCTGTTACTGACCCTTGCGTCAGCAAGCCATGCCGCAGACAGCCTGCTGAAAAGTGCGACTTACTGCCGGACGCTGGATGAAAATCAGTCCGCCAAGGACAAGGCGGAATCATTTTATCCTGACGAAAAAATCTATCTCTCGATTGAATTGAAAGGGCGTCCGAAAAGCGGCATTGCGGCGGCAAAGTTTTTCTTCCAGGATCAACTGATCGCGGAGGCCAAGGTGGATGTGGCGGAGGTGAACAAGGGAGTATTCTTTTCCGTTGGTCAGAACACGTTCGTCGGTTTCAGCTTGAAGCCCAACTCGGCTCTGCCGGTAGGCGCAGTCTATCATGCGGATGTGACGTTTGAGGGCGCGGCTCTGGGCACTTTTCCCTTTGTGGTTGCGCCGCCGAAGGATTCCATCCCGAGCAAAATCAACTCTGTGACACTGGCGCGCGGCATTGATGACAAGAGCGCTCCGGTGGATGAAACGCGGGCGTTCACGACCTTGCAAAAAGTTGTGCTGGCCGGACGCGGCGACCTCGGCAATGGCTCATGGCTGGAGGTAAACTGGATGGTCGGAGGCAAGCTGGACCCGGCGGGGACGAAGAGTTTCACGATGGAGGAAAACAAAAAGGACGTGCCGTTTTATTTTTCATTCTTCCCGAAAAGCGGCTGGCCTGAGGGCACGCATGAAGCTGTGGTGGTGGTGAACGGCAAGGAAGCAGCCAGGGAAAAGTTCACCGTCAAAGCCGACCCGAATATGAAGCTGGGCAAACCGGCGGTCGCGAAGGTTTCACTTTCACACGACGACGGCAAAGGAGCGGCGGGCGAGGCTGCTCAATCTTTCGGAACGAACGACAAAATAATTCATGCCGAGTTCTCGCTGACCGCACCCGCCTTGGTGCAAGGCACGCGCGTGATCTGGACCTTGGTTGAAGCTGTAGATGCAAAGAATGAAGAAATCGCCGTGGCACCCATCGAGGATGAAGGACCGCAAAAATCTCTTACCAGTTTCCTGCGCGTCAAGAACGGATTGCCGCCGGGGAAATACTGCGTGCAACTTTTGCTCGGCGATGAGGAGCTTGGCAGGCAGGACTTTGAAGTGAAGGCGGCTGAAAAAAGCGTCCCCTCCGTTGGCGGCGGCTTGAAATCACGGAAACAGGATTGAATCAAGTCCTTCTCAATCCTCAAGAATTCACTGCTGCGGAGCCATTGCGCGCTTCGGACTCCATGAGTTTACGATTTCGACCATCGTGCCTACATTGACGTGATCGAAGATAAACTGTGCGCTTTCCTGCGGCATGCGAATGCAGCCATGCGAAGCGGGATAACCCGGCAGCTCGCCCTCATGCATGCCGAACTCGGTCTCACCCATCCTCATCCAGAAGGGCATGGGGCATTGGTAGATGTTGGACTTTTTGCCAGCTCGAATTTTTTCCATGATCGCAAATGAACCGCGCGGCGTGAGATATCCGATGACGGCGCTGGAAATTGGAGTGTCGAACGCGACTTGATTGTCTTTGATGAGATAGATGCGCTGGGTGGCGATGCTGATGATCATGCGCAGATCAGATTTCGAATCGTCAAGAACCCCGGGATAGATGTGCGGCGCATCCTGCACAAGCTTCTGGGTCTTCACCACGAGCTTCGTTCCGTTCGCGCTTGCGGCAGTTACTGAGTCTTGCGCAAGTGCGCCGCCCATAAACGTTACCAGCGCGGCAAAGCATACTGCGCCGGTCTTCACGCCGCGATCGCGCTGCCGTGACTGCTGCTGCTGCTGAGAACGCGATGCACGACTTGCGAGAGCATGGATGCCACATAGGGCTTGGGCAGAACTTCGGCAAAGCCCGCTGCGGTATATTCTTGACGCATCTGCTCAACGAGTCCGCCGCTGGAAGCGATCACTTTCGCGCGCGGATCGAACGCAAGTATTTCCCGCATGGCCTCCTCGCCACTCAGCCCCCCGGCAAGCGTGAGATCCATGATGACCACA
>JAYVQB010000144.1:0-2363 GCA_043757085.1 Verrucomicrobiota bacterium | reverse complement strand
GGACTGCGATTCGACCAGTGATCGCTCGGGACGATCAATTCGCTCTGCGCTCCGTCAATGTGGCTGCTCCAATAAGGCACGATGCCATCGGTGCTCATCGGCGGTGTTTTGTCCAGATTTCCACCCTTGCCCCGGTCGGCAATGATCGAATGGAAAGGGATGCTTTTAACCGGCGGAATTTTTTCGATGGTAAGGATAAACCGGTTATTGGGATCGAGCGTGTCGATGCTGTTCGGCGTGCGCTTGAGTTGTTGGCCGTCGGCCCTGGGCTTGGACAGCATGGCCAGTTCCTTGCCGACCCCTGAGAGTCCCGCAGGACTGCCGATGATTTTCTTGCCCAATCCACCGATGAATCCGGTGGCCGTGTAACTGCCGCGCAAAGAGGCGGAGGCAAATATGACTCGGGCGATTTCTGGCCGGTGCTGGAAGATCAGAACTTTCTTCAAGAGCGCGAGCGATTGCGGCGAGAGCGGCGTCTGGTCTGGTGGCGTGTCAAAGAAAGTGTTCCAAATGGACAAGCCGCTGTCCGTGATCAAAGTCCGGGTAATGTTCCCGCCCATGCTGTGGCCGATGACGACAATTTTTTTGTGATCGGGGTAGCGTTTATTGATGGCGTTCAATTTGTCGCGCAGAAGCGCGGCCATCAGCGGATAGGGATAAGCCGTCGGATAACTGTAGAACCAGAGTTGATAGTTCTGCCGGAACGTGGCATTGCCGCGTAAGGTCTCAATTAAAGGTGACCAGGTGGCTTGCGAATCGCCCAACCCGTGGATGCAGAGGACTGGAATTTTCTTTGGGTCATAGGGTTGCAGTCGCGCTAAACGGGTATTGGTATTAAAATCCTCCGGCTTGAAGAAGCGTTGGATTTCCGTTTTGCGCGGGTTCAATTCCGCCAGTGCCAGTGCGATGGGTGCCGTGAAATCTGCCGCCACGGGATAGGTGTGGCCGGCGAATTTTACGGTTTCAGTCGCCAAGGGATCGATATAAGCCGCCGTGCAGGATTTGCCCTTGAATTGCAGCACTTCCGTGACGCCGTAATAGACATGCTTGCCCTGGATGAAGGGATCAAACTTCGTCGGATCGAAATTCGGGTCCATGTTTTTGGTGGCAATGATCATCGGCGCGCCCAGACCGTCTTTTATGGTGCGTTGTGTAACCAGCTTGCCCTCGAACTGGAAACGATCCGCAGGCATGATGCGCAGATGGGCCGGATTGTGTTCGGGCTTGCCGTCATAGGTCATGGAGAAACTCCAGTTACCCCTTGCGCCGGGGCAGCTCACGGGAGTTTTCCATGGTTGAAAACCTGATTCTTCAATGACCTCAAACAGACGGCCAATGGCGAAGTTATAATCCTGCCGCGCCTGCGCATCGTTAGGTTGTTTTTCTAAAATCGCTCCCGCCGTCGCCGCCGCATCAATGAACTTGCCCATCTGCACCTCATGCTGTTTCAATGGATGCTTCATCGCCTGAACGATCATCTGGCCGGCAGGTGAAGCGGATTGATAGCTCAGCCTCTTTTCGCTGAAGGAAGAATAGGATTGCGCACAACTGGTGAGGGCCAGGCCGATGCCAAGCAAAGCACCGCGAAGACAGACCTTTATTATCATGCGTGAATGCTGTCATGCCCTGAGCGTCCGTCAAGGTGTGGGATGGAAATCAAACTCAAAGATGTTTCTTCTGCCATGCGAATGGCCGGCTTGCAGTAGTCTGGCTCTCCAGAGCCAGGCCTTCCGATTTCGCTGTTCCCCTGATCTCGGCTCTGGAGAGCCAAGCTACTTCATTCACGACGAGTTTCGGCAACTCGGCGGCGTTCAGCGCCAGCTTGGCGATGCGGCTCTCGTAATAGATCGGCTTCGTCGCCTCATCCGCCACGGCGCGCTGGATGTCGTAGATGCTGATGTAATCGCCGAAAACCGTCCGCGTGTTGGCGTCGGTCTTCTCGATGGGCGTGCCGGTAAAGCCGATGAACGACGCGTTCGGCAAGGCATCGCGCAGGTTGCTGGCGAAGCCGTAGGACATCTCGCCCTTGTCGGTGCAGCCTCATCTCAGCGCCCGCAGCAGCTCCTGCAAACTCAACACCCTCGGGTCAGGCGAACGCCGATGCAGCGTGTCCACTTGGCGGTAAGTCCTCCGGGACTCAAACGCCTTAATCTGCTTCGTCACTTCCGCCTCGTCCCACTTCCTTCCGGCGTAGGCTGCATCAGGCTCCACCTCAAAGACTGCGTAAATCTCTCCCCCCGCCGCGCCGGGGTAGCCGCTGGCGATGAGGTCGCTCGCGGAATAGACCTTGTAGCCGGGCTTCGTGAGACGAAACAACCCGTCGGCCAGTTTTCCCCCGTGCGTCCGCAGAAGAACATGCCGCG
>JAYVQB010000143.1:0-2368 GCA_043757085.1 Verrucomicrobiota bacterium | reverse complement strand
GCCGTGGCAAACTGGGCCGGGCCGCGCTGGCCCCACAAAATTTCCTCAACGGCGAAAGCAATTCCGAACGCGAGTTCATGCCCAGCGGTGGCATCGCGTGGGCCTTGGACAAGATCAAAGCCAAGCCAGAAGTGCAGCCGCTCATGAACCGGCTCTTGCGCAATGTCCTCATCGTGGAAGATCTCGATACTGCGATCCGGCTCAAAACAGAACACACCAGCCTGTGCTTTGTCACTCTGAAGGGCGAAACCATCAGCGCCCACGGCATCATTCACGGCGGCGCGGGCAAGGAAGAAACCACCAGCACGTTGCGCCGCGAAACTGAGTCCCGCACCCTACGCGAGGAAGTCACAGTGCTCGAAACCGCGCAAATCATCAAGGAAGAGGAGATCGAGGACTTGCGCAGCAAACTCGAAGAACTGCAGCGCGAGGAAGCCAACGCGCGCGATGCCACGCAGAAAAATCGCGAAGGCATCAGCCAGGCGCACGGCAAGCTCAGCATCGTGCAGCGCGCGCTGCAACAGGCCACAGCCAAGCTCGACAGCCTTGAGTGGGAGCAGAGTCAAATCTCGCAACGGCTCGCCACTGCCGAGGCTGGCATTCAGAAGCATCGCGAAAACGCCGCGCTCAGTTCGCAGCAGCTTGAGGAAACTCAACGCCGCGAACAGGAGCTTGAAGGCGAGATCGAATCTGTGATTCGCCGCGAGTCCGAGTCCACCGAACGGCTCAACGAACTCAAGACCGCACTGGCTCTTGAACAAGGCGCATTGCAAAACATCGAGCGGCAAAAAGCCCCGCTCGCGGATCGTCTCGCAGAACTCGAAGGCTCCATCTCGCGCTACGAAAACGAAATCTTCATCTGGCAGCAGCGCATCGAATCCGCCCAGACCGAAAACGAGCGGCTGAACATCGAGTTAAATGAAGCGCGCCGACAACTGGCCGTGGTCGAGTCAGAGGGCGGGAACCTTACGGATCAACGAAATGCGTCCTTCGAGAAAGTGACAGTGCTGGAAAACGAACTCAATGGCTTGCGCCAGCGTAACAATGAATTGAACGAGCATCGCAGCCGCGCCGAAGTTCAGCAGACACGCGTTGATCTGAGGCTGGAAAATCTCGGCACCCAGATTCACGAGCGTTATCAGATTTCACTCGAAGGATTCGAGCCCGATCCTCACGCCCTGCTGCTTGCCATCAATGAGCAAAAGAAACAGCGCGACCGCAATCTTAAACGCAAGGCAACGCTGGCTTCGCGTGGTGAAAACGGTGACGCGGAACTTGCCGCAGAGTTCACTGATGAAAATTCAGTCACGGCGGAATTCGATGCCTCCGCCCTTGAAGAAGGCCCTGACTGGGAACTGGTTCATGAGATCGTCAACGAACTGCGCCAGCGCCTTGAAAGCATGGGACCCGTGAACCTTGATGCCATTCAGGAATATGAAGAGCTTGAGGAGCGTCACAATTTCCTCCAGACCCAGCACGGCGACCTCGTGAAGAGCAAGGATGATCTGCTCCAAGTCATCGCCAAAATCAATGAGACCACGAAGGCCATGTTCATCGAAACCTTCACCGAGGTCCGCAAAAACTTCCGCGAGACTTTCAAGGAATTGTTCGGTCAGGGAGCGCAAGCCGATCTCATGCTCTCAGATGAAACTGATCCGCTGGAAAGCGGCATCGAAATCATCGCCAAGCCGCCTGGCAAAAAGCTCCAGACCATCAGCCTGCTTTCCGGTGGTGAGCGCTCCATGACCGCGGTCGCACTGCTGTTCTCCATCTACATGGTCAAGCCCAGCCCGTTCTGTGTGCTGGACGAATTGGACGCCCCGCTTGATGAATCAAACATCGGTCGCTTCCTCCAGATGCTCGACAAGTTCATCGAGAAGAGCCAATTCATCATCGTCACCCACAGCAAACGCACCATGTCCCGTGCGGATGTGATTTACGGCATCACCATGCAGGAGTTCGGCATCAGCAAACCCGTCGGTGTGCGCATGACCAACGAGAAAGCCTCGCTGGAAGACGGCGCGCCCACCGTAGCCGAATCCGTTCGCGGCCCCGGCAGACGGCGTGATGAAACCGCGGCGGATGCCCTGATCTGATAAGGCATGATGTGGCACAGGCATGGCGCAAGCCTGCCTGTGTGTCGTCCCGGCATTCTGCTGGGACAACTTCTTCCGACAGAGTCCGGCGGGTCTTGAGACCCACCAGACTCTGTCGAAGCGGAAGCTTCAACTTCCTGAAGTGGGCTAGCAGCCCACGACACTCATGAGCTGCTGCCACAGCGTCACAGCGCTGTTTTTAGGTTAACGAGTTTTAAACTCGTTCTACAATCGCATCGCCGATCTCCTTCGTGCCGACTTTGCGCGTGCCT
>JAYVQB010000142.1:0-2368 GCA_043757085.1 Verrucomicrobiota bacterium | reverse complement strand
ATCGCATCCGTAGCAAGGGCGTCTCGCCCTTGCAGTCTGCATCAGAACAGCAAGGGCAGGATGCCCTTGCTACAAAAAGCATTCACGATCTCTGGCAGTTGCCCGTGAATGAACTCATGCCGTTCGTGCAAAACCTTATCGTGCCAACCAACGACAAAGCCGCGAAGATGTTGCGCGATGAAATTGCGTCACGCCTCAGCTATCTCGAACGCGCCGGATTGGGCTATCTGAATCTCGACCGACAAACCCGCACGCTCAGCGGCGGCGAGCTCCAGCGCGTCAATCTCACCACCTGCCTCGGTGCATCACTCGTAAATACCTTGTTCGTTCTCGATGAGCCGAGCATCGGTCTGCATCCGCGCGACATCGGAAGATTGATCGGCGTCATGGAAGGCCTGCGCGACAAGGGCAACACATTGCTCGTTGTTGAACACGAGGAAGCCGTGATGCGCGCCGCGGATAATCTCGTCGAGATCGGCCCTGGCCGCGGTGACAAGGGCGGTGATCTGGTTTTCAGCGGATCGTTGAGCGAGTTACACGCCAAAGTGTTGGGGGCTGCCAGCCCTCAGTCCGAATCTAAAAAGAGAGGGCTAGCAGCCCCCAACACTTTCGATTCTCTAACCGGCGACTATTTATTCGGTCACAAGAGCATCCCCGTTCCAGCCAAACGTCGCACAGCAAAACGTGGCCACGCGTTACGCATCATCGGCGCGCGCCAGCATAATCTGAAAAACCTCAACGTCGAGATTCCACTCGGCGTGTTGTGTTGCATCACCGGCGTCAGCGGCAGCGGCAAGAGCACGCTGGTGCATGATGTGCTTTACCGAAATCTGCTGCGTCAGCGCGGCGAGAGCATCGAAGACGAGCCGGGGCGCGTGAAATCCATCGAAGGCGGCGACAAGATCGGCTCCGTCGTGATGGTGGACCAGAGTCCGCTCGCGCGCACACCGCGCAGCACGCCCGCCGTTTATGTGGGCGCATTCGACGCCATCCGCCAGCTTTTTGCCGAAACCGAAGATGCTAAAACCGAGGGCATCACACCGGGATTTTTCAGCTTCAACAGCGGCGACGGACGCTGCGAGCGCTGCTGGGGCAATGGCTACGAGAAGATCGAGATGCAGTTCCTCAGCGATCTCTATGTGACCTGCCCCGAGTGCGAAGGCAAGCGCTACCAACCCCACGCTCTTCGCATCAAGCTCGAAGACAAAAGCATCCACGACGTGCTTTGCATGACCATCGAGGAAGCACTGGCGTTCTTCGAGCAACTAAGTGGCATTCTGCCCGTTCAACGAAAGGCCCGCGAGGTCGTAAAATCCATGCGCCTCCTTTGCGAAGCCGGCCTCGGCTATCTCTGTCTCGGCCAGCCGTTGAATACACTTTCTGGCGGCGAAGCGCAGCGCTTGAAGTTGATCGGTCATTTGTTGGATCAAAGGAGCGCGGGTGAGACGCCCGCGCTCCTTTTAAAAAGCCTCTTCCTACTCGATGAGCCAACGACCGGATTGCATTTCGATGATATCGCATTGCTCATCAAACTCCTGCAACGCCTCACCAACGAAGGCCACAGCATTCTCGTCATCGAGCATAACGTCGAAGTCATCAAATGCGCCGACTGGGTGATCGATCTCGGCCCCGAAGCCGGAGCGACCGGCGGTGAACTCGTCATCGCCGGAACGCCGGAAGAAGTCGCTGCATGTGAGAGATCGTGGACAGGAAAATATCTCGCTCCTGCTTTATCAAGGCGTGATGGCAAGATGCCATCACGCCTTGCCACGACCATTGCGGAGCCACCCGCTGAGTATAGCGCCTCATCGCTCGTAGTCCGGCCTTTAGGCCGTCAGCCTGTAAAAATTCCGCCTGAAGGCGGGACTACAAACTCCATCAGCGTCCGTGGCGCGCGCGTGCACAATCTCAAAAACATCTCGCTCGACATCCCGCGCGATGAACTCGTCGTCGTCACCGGATTGAGCGGCTCCGGCAAGTCATCGCTCGCTTTCGATCTCGTCTTTGCCGAAGGCCAGCGGCGCTTCCTCGACAGCATGTCTGTCTATGCCCGCACCTTTGTCGAGCAAATGGAAAAGCCCGACGTCGATCTCATCACCGGCGTGCCGCCGACTGTCGCCATCGAACAGCGCGTGTCGCGCGGCAGCGGCAAGAGCACCGTCGCCACCATCACGGAAGTGTATCATTTCCTGCGACTGTTGTTCTCGAAGGTCGGCACGCAGTTTTGCCCCGACTGCAATATCGCTGTTGAAAAACAAAGCGTCAGCGCGGTGGTGAAGACGGTCGAGGAACTCGCCAAGAAGTCGCTGGTTCACATCATGGCCCCGCTGGTGAAAGCGCGGAAAGGTTTTCATAATGAAATTGCCGA
>JAYVQB010000141.1:0-2377 GCA_043757085.1 Verrucomicrobiota bacterium | reverse complement strand
ACCACCACGCACAAATCACTGCGCGGCCCACGCGGCGGCATGATCCTGACGAACAACGAGGAACTGATCAAAAAAATCAACAGCCAGGTCTTCCCCGGTGTGCAGGGCGGCCCCCTCATGCACGTCATCGCGGCGAAAGCCGTCTGCTTCCACGAAGCGCTGCAACCCGGCTTCAAGGAATACCAGCAGCAAGTTGTGAAGAACGCGCAAGCGCTCGCCGCGGCACTCACCGCGCTGGGCTATCGCATCGTCAGCGGCGGCACGGACAATCATCTGATGCTCGTCGATCTCCGCCCCAAAGGTTTGAACGGCAAAGTCGCCAGTGAAACGCTCGATCACGCCGGCATCACTGTGAACAAGAATGGCATTCCATTCGACACGGAGAAAATCACCCTCGGCGGCGGCATCCGCGTCGGCACGCCAGCCGTCACTACGCGCGGCATGAAGGAAGCGGAGATGAAACAGATCGCAGGATGGATTCACGCCGCGCTGGAGGGTCGTGATAAGCCGGAAGTGCTGGCGAAAATCAGGAGCGAGGTGGTTGAGATTAATAAGCGGTTTGTGTTGCCGTGAGTTTTGATGATAAAATGTTGCATTGTGCGGACTGACCACTGACACGACTCCTACCATGAGCAGCCTCAGCCTTAGATTACCCGATTCCATTCACCGTCACCTCAAGCGGGCGGCGGATGTGGATGGCATCTCCATCAACCAGTTCATCAGTCTGGCCGTTGCCGAGAAACTGTCGGCTTTGCAGACCTATGACATCATTGCCGAGCGAGCGCAAGGCGGCTCACGAAAGAGTTTCCTACAGGCAATGGCCTTGATTCCCAAGGGGGCCAGTCGTGGAGGGCGATGAACCCCTATGAAACAGGTCGCAGGATGGATTCACTCCGCATTGGAAGGCCGCGATCAGCCGGAAGTGCTGGCGAAAATTCGCGGCGAGGTGATTGAGATCAATAAGCGGTTCCCGCTGCCGTGAGTAGTGATGCGGCGGTTATTTCACGGCAGAATGTTGCGTTGCGCGGACTGACTCTCTTTATTGACACTCGCTACTTGGAGACCACTTGCTAAAGACGAAAATTTTCGTTCGAATTCTACGGAGGTCGTCGAGGTGTATCGTTGCCTTTTCAGAAATCCACGACGCTCAAGACCTAGCAACTGAGTCCGGAGCATTTGAATTCGTTCAGATCTATCCTTGGACAGTTCTTTCGTAGCTTGACGCAAAGCTTTTTCTATCAGCCCGCAAACTTCAGAAGTAACGGCGACTGTGGAGGAAGAATTCGTGGCCATGGCGATTAATATAGTCTGTGATGAATTCTGAATACGAACGTATCATTGCACGAAATTCAGGATTATTTGAAAAATCTTCGATTTTTAATCGCAAGACATTGTTGAGGGTCAAAACTCCAATTTTTCTGCCGTGAGAGTGCCAATGCTTATTATTGGACAAGTGATTTGCAATCTCTTCTGCCCGTTTTATTTTCTCTTCATTCGTAACGCGTTGGCCAAGAGTCGCTGGAGTTGTGGCGTGCTCAGTCCAATTTCGAAACTTGTATTCAACCAGCCATTGTTTCAAGAGTGTGATTGTAAGATTCTTGGCCTGTTCATAGCGACTAAGCATTGCCAGATCAAGGTTTTGCAAAATCACCAGCTCGGCATCGGTCAATTTTCCTGCAGCAGACTTCAGAATCATTTTCTCCACTTGATCCAAATACCCGAGAGCGGGAACCCAATCTTTTCCATTATGAACCTGAGGATCAATTGGACCAAGCGATGAGGTATAGTCCATGAAAATTTTATCTCCTGACATCGCAAAAATAGTGCCAGCAGACATCGCCTCATCAGCTATTACAAAATAGACTTCCTTGTAGTGATATCGCACAATATCAACGAGCTTTTCAACCGTCTCTGCACTTCCTCCGGGAGTAGTAAGGAGAATAGCAAGTCGATCCCGTCCAGACTTTTCACCCTTTAGATCTTCGATGAAATCTCTAAAGCGCTTCTCAATTGATGGGAAGATTGGACCGTATATAAAAATTGCATCTGCGTCCAATTCTTTTTCTATCGCTTGGATACGAATTTTTGCAATTTCTTGAATTTGATTGTCGAATTCACGCATAGTCAGAGAATGATGATACTATAAAATTGGTCAGTGATTGCAATACAATCTGGTGCGGCATCACGCAAGCCTGTTGCCTCATAAATAATGACACCGGAGGAGGCGCAGGGAGAGATCTATGCAAGCGCCCGTCCCCTGGTGCTAGATTCGAAAATCGGTTCATCAGGCAAACGTGTGGGTCGTGATGGGTTTGAGTGAGAGTTTGCCGAGGTGGAAAAGAATGGCTGTGCGGTAGTTGGCGAAATTGCGAAAGCC
>JAYVQB010000140.1:0-2378 GCA_043757085.1 Verrucomicrobiota bacterium | reverse complement strand
TGGAAGTCAAAAAAGCGGAGCGCGGGTGCAGAACCGCTACGTAGGCGATGTCTATCGTTATCAAACACACTCACTGGGCGCACTGCTACCGGAAGTGGATCAATTCATGCTGGGCTTTCGTCTGGTTCCATTTGTGGACCCATTACTGACATTCGATCAGATACGTCCGCTTGCTGCCGACACCCGTGCAATCTACTCAGAACTCGAGTCAGACACGGACTTCCATGCGCTTGGCTCTGTGATGCCGGATGCTTACAACGAATTGTGGAATCGGCCGTTCGATCACGGCCATTACTTCCTCTATGTGCCGCCAAGTCTGAACCGCAAGGCACCTGCGCCAGCGATGGTGTTCCTGCATGGCAGTGGAGGAAACTTCAAGAGCTATATCTGGCTGCTGTCACGGGTAGCGGACGAACGCGGCATGGTGCTGATCGCACCCAGCTTCGGTTTTGGAAACTGGGACGCGCGAACTGGTTCCCGTGCCGTGACGGCGGCGCTGGATGACGCAGCGAAAGTCGTGTCGCTCGACAAGAGGCGGGTGCATCTGGCTGGGCTGTCGAACGGTGGTCTCGGCGTGAGCCGGGTGACCGCATCCGAGCTTGGTGGAGGATTTCGCACGCTGATTTTCCTCTCGCCCGTGTGTGACGATCACGCCCTTGCATCACCGACTTTCGCCGATCATTGCCACGAGAAGCCTGTGCTCATCATCACCGGTGAGGACGATAACCGCGTCCCTGTTGCCTACGTGAAGGAATGCGCCGCTACCATGCGGAAGGCTGGTGCTGCCGTGGATATGAGCACTTATGCGAACGCAAACCACTTCCTGTTTTTCAACCATCGCGAGCGGTGCTTAAAGGAACTGTCATCATGGTTGGCAAAGCAAAACGATGTGACACCGCCATTTTCCAAGGCGGAGTAACGCGTCTTGGTGTCCTCTTTTGTCGCAGCGCGACATTCGTATCTTACCCGAGCCTTTCAAGACTGGGTATGCGTGTCACATATCCAAGCATCACCGTGCGAATCTTCGGCAAAACTGTTCGTCTTGGCAGAACATTCGGATTGTTGCAATTTCTGGCGGACGGGGCTCAATCGGTGGATTCTGTGGCGCTATTCGAAATAGACGACTGCATCCGCTCCTTCAATCCCGTCCATCGTTTCCGCGCACCAGCCTGACGCACGGCCATGCCGAGGGCTTTGCTTTCGCCGACGATGATGACGAGTTTTTTTCCGCGTGTGACGGCGGTATAGATGAGGCTGCGTTCTAGCATGACGAAATGCGCCATCGCCAGCGGGATGATGACGCAGGGGAATTCGCTGCCCTGGCTTTTGTGGATGGTGATGGCGTAGGCGGGCTGGAGTTCATCGAGTTCGCCGGGTTCATAGTTCACGCGACGATTGCCCTCATAAGTGACAATGATTTTAACCGGCTCGGATTCGATGGAACTAATATGGCCGATGTCGCCATTGAAGACTTCCTTGTCGTAGTTATTGCGCGTCTGAATGACCTTGTCGCCAACGCGAAAGGTTTTCTCGAATCGCTCGACTTCGAACTTCATTTCGTTCGGTGGATTCAGCGCGTCTTGCAGAACTTCATTGAAGGCGCGTGTGCCGAGTAGTTGCACATTCATGGGGCAAAGCACTTGGATGTCGTTTGCAGGATCGAAACCATACTTGGCTGGAAGACGATCACGCACAAGCTGCACAATGGTTTGCTGAATCTCTTCTGATGAGCCGCGTTCCATGAAAAAGAAATCTGCATCTGCCGACGGCTTCAAATCTGGCAATGCGCCTCGATTGATTGCGTGCGCGGCACTGATGATGCGACTTTGCGCGGCCTGTCGGAAGACTTCGGTCAAGCGCACGCATGGCACGGCGTCGCTGGCAATGAGATCGTGCAGCACCGCGCCGGGGCCGACACTCGGAAGCTGGTCGGCATCACCCACTAGCAGCAGATGCGCTTCATCGGGCAACGCATCCAGCAGCCGGGCCATGAGTGGCGTGTCCACCATGGAGACTTCATCCACGACGAACAAATCACCTACGAGTTGCTTGAACTTGTTTCGGCCCCAGACACCCTCGCCTTGGAACTCTAGCAACCGATGTAGGGTTTTGGCCTCCAGCCCGGTGCTTTCTGCAAGACGTTGCGCCGCGCGTCCAGTCGGAGCGGCGAGAGAGACGCTGACTTTCTTGGCGCACAGAATCGTGAGGATGCTGTTGACGATGGTGGTCTTTCCAACACCGGGGCCGCCAGTGATGATGAGGACGCGCTGCTGCAAGGCCTCGCGGACGGCGCGGCGCTGGCTGTCGGCGAGTTGTTTGCCGGTCTTTTGCTCACACCACTCAATGGCTTTTTCGATGTCGAACTCGGGATGCGAGGC
>JAYVQB010000139.1:0-9218 GCA_043757085.1 Verrucomicrobiota bacterium | reverse complement strand
CGCTAAGGGCGTCATCGGGACTGAAGGTCATTTTCAGATGGGCGATCTCGGCATGGTTCTCACCGAGGCGACGCTGCAAGGCCAGCGCGAGTTTTTCCAGTATCTGATGGGCATCGAATTCATCATCAGCGCTGACATTGATCGTGGCATTCAACCAGCCGAGCAAGGCCTCGCCTTCGGCGTAAGTTTGATAGTCCACGGCCATGGTGTCGCGGGTTCCCTGTTCACTGTTTTCGATGAGGCTGAACCAGTTTTCGAGATTGATATTCTCGCGCGATGACACCGAGATCACCTGCGCTTGAGGAAATTCGCGCATCAGAGCGGATATGAGTTCATCAAGCTGCGCAACCGCAAGCAGCTCGCTCTTGGAGATCACGATGAAGTCCGCTTCCTCAAGCTGCTTCCGGTAGATGTAGATCACCTTCGGCGAAAAATTGCCGCCTTCATCAAGCCCGAGCACCCGTCGTGCGCGGATCGGATCGACCAAAACAGAAAGCGGCGCAATGGAGAACGACTCTCCATAGATGCGGCGCAGTGGATAAGTCACCGTGGCCACGAGATCGGTGCAGCTCCCCACCGGTTCCGCAATAAAGACATCGGGGCGCGTGGTTTCTCCGAGCCGGTCTGCGGCGTCCATCAGGGAATTGAAGCGGCAACAGAAACAGCCGCCGGGGATTTCCTCGGTGGCGAAGCCCTGCGAGCGCAGCATTTTGGTATCGACGAGTTCGCTACCCTGATCGTTGGTAATGAGACCGACTTTGAGACCCTGATCCGTGAGTCGACGCGCGAGCTTGCCCACGGCGGTGGTTTTGCCGGCTCCGAGGAATCCGCCGATCATGATGTAACGGGCCTTATTTGACATGAGAATTCTTACGCACTGACTGACAGGAGTTGTGCAAAGATTCCAAGTCAATCATTTAAGCAATTGGTAAGATTTGCACCTGCGCCGTTTTTTTGCAAAGTTCATTCAATACCCGCTTGCAAAATACCGTGGCAATTCCACAAATGACCCATTCAGCCGCGTGCCAACCAACGATTCGGACTTCGGCTGTATTTTTTGCTATCTCATGAAAAATTGGACATCTCTCTTCACGCTCCTGCTTACCATTGTCAGTCAGTTGCCCGCTGACGAACCAAAGCCTGACGACCAAGCACGGTTCCTCGCAGGACTGTCCGTTCAAGGCACACCCCTCGCCTCAATGTCATTGGAGAACGCGTGGCTGAGACACTCGAATGAGTTCGACAACGGCTGGAAAGACTTGGAGAAACGCCAGCTCTCGAAAATCCGCGAATGGATTCCGCAAGCCCTCGGCAATGATACGACTACGCGCGATCCGCTTTTCTATTTCTTCAGCGGCCCGGATTTTCTTTATGCGAACACGTTTTTTCCCAATGCCGCCACATATGTGTTCTGCGGTTTGGAGCCAGTGGGCGCGGCACTGGATGTGACCAAACTGCCACCCGGTGCGCTGGCGGCATCACTCTCAAATCTTCGCAAATCACTGAACGCCGTGATGAGCTTCAGCTTCTTCCTCACCAAGGAAATGAAAAACGATCTGCGAGCCACGCAACTCACCGGCACGCTGCCGGTGCTCTACGTTTTTATGGCGCGACTCGAGTGCCGCATTCAGAGCGTCGAGTTGATGGACTTGGACAGCGAAGGCAACACCATCCCAAAAACTCAAGATGCCCAAGGGGTGAAAATCACATTCACGAAACAAAACGGCAAGCCGCAAACACTCTACTACTTCAGCACCGATCTCTCCAACTCCGGCATCAAGAGCAAACCTGGCTTTATCAGATTCTGCGACAAGCTCGGCACCGGCAACAGCTTCGTCAAAGCCGCGTCCTACCTCATGCACAATGATGAATTCTCCAGCGCTCGCGACTTCCTGATGTCCCACAGCAAAACCATCGTTCAAGATGACTCCGGCATACCCTATGGGGACTTCCCGCAGGAGCAGTGGTATGTCGCCTGTCTCGGTCATTATCCCGGACCCATCGACATGTTTAAAAGCCGCTACCAGCGCGATCTTGCGAGCGTTTTTAATTCCCTCAAGCCATCGTCACTCACGTTCAGTTTCGGCTATCGCTGGCACCCGAACGAATCGTCCATCATGATCGCCACGGCGCTGAGCCATGTGCCGAAGGCGATTCCGGTGAGTCCTTGATAACTGGCCTCCGGTTCATCAGGCAAATAACAAGCGCAGGAATTCTGCGTCCGTGAATTGCGAATTGCGCCCCTGCCTCACTACGACGAGGTCATGCGACGGCACCACATAAAGCCGCTGCGAGCCGGAGCCGATGGACGCGATCAAATCGCCGGGTGCGTGACGCTGAAGGCAGGCGTTGCGCCAGTGTTGCTTGGGCCATTTTTCCTCCAGCATATTTTCCACATTGACTTCCTGCGCCCGATTGCCGCCTGCTTCGCTATTGTTCCAGAAGCCGAGGCTGAATGCCTTGTTCCGGGCGGTGCCGCATGAGCAGAATTTCAGTGACTCGCGTGAAACTATCTGCCGTCCTTCCAGCAGCATGACCTTGCCGAGTTGCGCCCACTGACGCGCGCTCAGCGTGAAGCCGGCGGCCAGCAGCGGATTCCCGGAATTGTCGGTCACATAGCGCTGCGGCCCCAGTCCCATGGGGGCGAGCACACGCCGCTCCAGATATTTCGTCGGTGTCTTGCGTAGCGACGCGAGCTTGCGCTTCATGATCAAATGAAACACCTGCAACGAGCACGGCCCATAAATAAAGGCATCCCCCGGTTCGGCAACCAGCGCGCGGCGCAGGGCCAGTTCATCGCGATCACTAATACCATCTTCATGCAGCTCAAAAAAAGGATCCAGCCCGCTGGTGAAATCCAGTAACTGCCGGATCGTAATGCGCGACCTCATCTTATCATCACGCCATTCGGGCAGCGTATCTGCCGCTCGCTCCTTCAGCGACAAGATTCCATCCTCTTCCGCCGCCAGTGCCGCCAGATTCCAGAAGCCCTTGGTGCCACTGTAGATTTTGTGCGCCTCATTGGCAGCGAAACCGTTCGGATATTCTTCATAGATGGTTTTGCCGCGTTGGATGACCAGCAGGGATTTCCCCCGCATTCCAGCAGAATACGCTGCGGCAGCCCGTAGATTTTGCATTGAAAGCCCGCGACTCTCTTTGCCTTCAAGCCTCAGGGCTGAAGCTCCGCCCATCAGAATCATCTGTGACAGCATCGTGCGACGTTTCATGACAATTCATCATAGACCCATCACGGCGAATTTCAATCTCGCGAATCACCCGGCAATTAACTTGGCCCAAGCCGCCGCCTTTTGCGCAAAAGACTTCTCCGGCTCCGCATAAAGAATACCGCGAGATACATTGATCAGCAGCGGAGCCTTGCGGCCTGTGCCGCGCAACGCCGCCACATCGCCGCCTTGCGCCCCAAGCCCAGGAACCAGCAACGGCACATCGGGTATCCGCGCGAGAATGTCGCCAGAGGCATTCGTCAAACCAACCACCAACCCGCCCTGCGGAACCCCGCTCAGCATGTCGCAAACGATCTCGAAAACATACTTCTCCGAACCCTGAACTCTCTTCATCTCAATATCCGCAGCACCAGCATTCGATGTCACTGCGAGCAGATACAATCCCTTGTCTGTGTATTCAAGAAACGGCTCCAGCGTGTCGCGCCCCATGAACGGATTCAGCGTCACCGCATCCGCACCGATGACATCAAAACAAGCCTTCGCGTAATAGCGCTGCGTCTCGCCGATGTCACCGCGTTTCACATCCAGCACAATGGGAATGTCGCTTGGAATCATGCCGCGCAATTCTTCCAGCAACTTCATACCTTGCCACCCAAGAGCTTCAAAATAGGCCGCGTTCGGCTTGAATGCCGCCGCATACGGAACGGTCTGTTCGATGACCTCGCGGATGAACTCGCGGGCTTCGTCGGCATTCTTCGCGCGAACATCTAGGCCGACGCACAATCCTGCGCCACACTTCGTTATCCGGCTCGTCAGCTTTTCAATGTAACTCATCGGCTCAGCAAAACCTCCCCATTGAGAATCACCTGCTCCACTCTCCCCTGAATCGTCTTGTCCAAGAACGGCGTGTTCACGCTCTTCGACTTCATAAATTCCTTCGTAAATGTGGTCGTCGCCTTGGGATTGAAAACAATGAACTCCGCAGTGCCGCCTTCAACAATCGGCACCGGTTTCAATCCGATGATGCGACGTGGTTCGGCGGAATATCGCTTCACTAGCACATCCCAACCGAATGCGCCCTTGCTGATGAAGTAATGAAATAGCGAGGGCAACGCCGTCTCCAGTCCCGTGATGCCAAAGGGCGCGCTGGCGAAGTCGTTGTTCTTTTCAAACGGCGTGTGCGGCGCGTGATCGGTGGCGATGACATCGAAGACTCCGTCGATGAGTCCTTGCAGCAGCGCGGCGTTGTCCTCTTTCGTGCGCAGCGGCGGATTCATTTTATAGGCGGTGTCGTAATCGCCGATGTCCTCGTGATTGAAGATAAGATGATGCGGCGCGATCTCGCAGGTCACTTTCACGCCTTCCTCTTTGAAGCGGCGAATGGTGTTCATGCCGCGCGCCGTGGTGACGTGCTGGATGTGGACATGCGCCCCGGTGTATTGCGCAATGCGGATGTCGCGATCGAGGCAGATTTCCTCACTGATCGCCGGAATGCCTTCGAGTCCGAGGCTGTAACTCACGCTGCCTTCGTGCATCGAACCTTTGCCGCTCAGTTCCATCGTCTCGCAATGACTGGCCAGAATCAAACCAAAGTCGCGGGCGTATTCCATCGCGCGACGCAACACGACGGGATTGCTCACAGGAAAGCCGTCATCGGTAATCATCACCGCGCCCGCAGCTTTCATGGCTCCGATAGCTGCAAGTTCTTTGCCCTCGCGGCCCTTGGTAATCGCGCCGCTGGTGTAAATGGGAATGCGGCATTTCGCAGCGGCTTCGAGCACCGTCTTGACCACGCCCGCGCTATCAATCGCAGGCAAAGTATTCGGCATCATGACGAAGCCAGTCACGCCGCCATTGATCGCAGCCTCGCTGCACGATGCGATGCTTTCCTTCTGCTCCTGCCCCGGTTCACGCGCATGAACATGAACATCGAACAACGCCGGCAGCAGAATCTTGCCCGTGCAGTCGATGACTTCGCAGTCCTTGGGTGCGAAAATGCCCGGCGCGACTCGCGTGATGCGTCCATTTTCCACCAGCACATCGGCACGCAGCAATTTGGGACTGTCCTCGCTGGCGACTTCAGCGTTTATAAAAAGGTAGATCATAGATTAAACAATTGATAAAGATTCTCACGAAAATTGGAATGCATCATGGGGAATCTTTGAAAGCATCCTCCAGCAAAGTGCGCATTTCGGGAAAAACGTTCTCCCGTGCAATTTGCCATTTCAATCGCCCATACTCCCCTGTCGCCAGCAGCACAGCTGGGTGTGAGCTATTGTCGTAAATCGAAAAGCGAGTTGCCTTGGGAGCAAACCATTTCAGTTTTTCCAATGATCTCGTCCAGCGCACATGAAGACGATCGGCAGGGACGTCATGACCGCCCTTCTGAACGCGCAAAGCAACTCTTTGACGAGAAATATCGGGGCTTTGTAGAGCCACATAAATGAGTTCAAATTTCCCGCCCCCCTGAAGGACTTCAGTGACAACACTCTGATACTTGTCAGTGCTTAACACTGTTTCCAAAGAGACTTTTCGTCCTGCTTGAATCAAATTGATGGCTACAGCAAGAACTTCGTCAGCTGCCTCAGAGAAAAATTTCACCAATGACTCCATAGGCGTGTCCGCGAATCCGATGTGTCCCGCCAGCCTGATTTTCTCCAAAGTGCGGTCATCAGCGTTGAGAATGATATGATCCGCCAAACCACCTGATAAATTCAAGCTTTTGACCAATGTGCTCTTTCCAGCTCCATTCGGCCCCGCTAGTAAAGTCAGAGTGCCGCAAGCCATAGTCAGGTTTCCTGCGACTTCATCGTGGCTGCACCAGCTAACGTGCTTTTTTTGGCAGGATTAAGTTTTTTCCCGGCTAAGCCTTCCGCGATAGCGACCAAATCACCTCGGAATGCCTTCACGTTAAATGAGAGTCCTGTGATTAGGCTTTCCATCGCGTAAACTTTGTCTTTAAGCAACGCTAATTGATGCTCTGCCGTGCCATATTGTATTCTCTCATTTTCACTGACAGCTTCTTTCGTTCCGGCATGAAATGCTTCCGTGATTGCATCAGACCACTCAGTGGTCGTTTCAAGGTCAGAAATGTCTTGGGTTTTCATTTCAAGTAATTCTAACTCTTTAAGAAAAAGCTGCAACCACCATCAATTCTCATCCGCCGCACCCGGCTTCAGCCAGTAGAGCACGCTCATGCGCACGGCGATGCCATTTTCCACCTGCTGATCAATGAGGCAGCGATCATAGGTCATCACGCTGTCATTTAATTCCACACCACGATTCACCGGGCCGGGGTGCATGACGTAGATGCCGCAGTCGCGCACGCGCTTAAGGCGTTCGTCGGTAAGCCCGTAGAGCCTGTGATATTCTCCAGTGCTCGGAAAGAATGGAACATTTTGCCGTTCGGTCTGCACGCGCAGCAGATAGATCACATCCGGCTTCCATGCATAGAGTTGGTCCCAGTTCGTGAAGATGGCGATGTCCTTCGGCGCATCGCGCGGGATCAAGGAACCGGGCGCAAGCATCGCCGTGGCCATGCCCATGCGGCGGCAAAGCAGATTCGTCGAACGCGCCACGCGCGAGTGCTGGATGTCGCCGACGAATGCGATGCGCGAGCCACGCACATCACCGCCGAAGACTTCCTTCATCGTGAAGACATCGAGCAAGGCTTGCGTGGGATGCGCATGGAAACCGTCGCCGGCATTGATGACGGATGCGGTGGTGTTTTTGGCAATGAGATTTGGAATGCCCGACATGCCGTGTCGGACAACCACATAATCTGTGCGCATGGCTTCCAGCGTGGAAATAGTGTCGAGCACCGACTCCCCTTTCACTACCGATGATGTGCTTACGGAAAAATTGATCACGTCCGCCGAGAGCCTACTGGCCGCGACCTCGAACGATGAGCGCGTGCGCGTGCTCGGCTCATAGAACAAGGTGAGCACTGTGCGCCCTCGCAGCGTGGGGACTTTTTTTACGCTGCGCTTGAAGAGATTCTTGAACGGCACCGCGTTCACCAGAATGAATTCAAGCTCCTCATCGGTGAGCGATTGGATATCGAGAAGGTCTTTGCGCGGGGTCATCGGCGACCTCCTTTTTGCACATAAACTGCGTCCTCGCCATCCACTTCTTCAAAGCAAACCGAAACCCGCTGGCCGGGCGGCACCGTCACGACCTCGCCCACATAATCGGCTCCGATGGGCAATTCACGCCCACCGCGATCAATCAGCACCGCCAGCTCGACCTTGCGCGGGCGTCCATAATCCAAGAGTTCATCGAGTCCCGCGCGAGCCGTGCGCCCGGTATGCAGCACTTCATCGAAGAGGACGACGTGCAGGTTATCGAGATCGAACGGGATGTCCGAGCCAACCAGCTTGGGCATCATCTCCAGCGATTTCAAATCATCGCGATAGAGAGAGATGTCCACGCGCCCCAGCAGCAATGTCTTGTAATGCGACTTGAGTAAAGCAAACACGCGCTCCGCCAGTGGCACACCGCGTCGATGGATGCCGATGAGAGCCAGTTCCTCCATCTGGCATTTTCCACGAATGGCCCCGGCAATGCGCTCGATGCGCTGGGCAATATCTTTTTTCGTAAGGATCGGCGCGCTGTCCGGCATTAAAGAATGAATGTGGCGAGAAGCGTTAGATATGCAAGCAAGTCGTAGCCTGCAAATCAGGCTACTCAGCCAACTTCAAAATCCGGTGCGCGAACATGCAGGCATTGAGTCCCGCCTTGCTGTGAAGGCCAACTGTGCCACAAGGCACGCCGCCGGGAAGTTGCGCGATGGAGAGCAGAGCATCAATGCCATTCAACGGACCACAGGGAACTGGCACGCCGACCACGGGATAATCGGTCTGCACAGTGACGACTCCGGGGAGCGCGGCGGACAATCCAGCGACGGCGACGATGACGATTTTTTGTTTACTGGCGTTGAGTTCCTTCAAGAAATCGCTCAGTTCAACATGGTTGCGATGCGCGGAGAGCACCTGTTCTTCGTAGGCCACGCCTTCTTTCTCCATATAATCCCGTCCGGGTTGCATGAAGGGTTTGTCATTGGCGCTTCCGTAGATGATGACGACTTTCATTTGGTATTCAGTTTTCAGTTTTATTTACAATCCCATTCCTGGAGGCAAGCCGAGGCCTTGAGTAAGCTTGCCCATTTCGCCAGCCGCGAGTTCCTTGCTCTTCGCGAGCGCTTGCTGCACGCCGCTCAAGACGAGGTCTTCGAGCACTTCAACATCGTTGGGATCTACTATTTCTTTGCTGATCTTAATCGCAGTAATCTCCTGCGCCCCGGTGGCGGTGACGGTCACGCGGCCTCCGCCGACGCTGACTTCGATTGATTTCTCGGCAAGGTCTTCCTGCGCGCGAGCCATGTCGGACTGCATACGCTGCATCTGTTTCATCATTTTCTGGATGTTCATAATTGGGGCGTGTGTTTGAGATATGAAATTTAATATTGAGATTTGTGCAAAAGGGTGATTTCACCTCAAGGATGGACGGCACTTCTGCCGTCCCGTAAAAAAGTTACTGCAACGACAAGAGTGTCGTTGTTCCTTGCCATTCAGTTGCATAATTCCCAATGGTTTCAACTCGCTAGCAGCGTGGCCTTGAATTTTTCAACGGCTTTTTGGATCAAGGGATCTTCGAGATCATCTTTCGAAGTCGTGATCGGCGCAGGCTTGGGGTCTTCCACTTTCGCAGGTGCAGGTTTTGCCGTAACTGGCGCAGGTGCTGGCGCTTCGATGTGCGGGTTCACTTGTATGTTCGCATCAAGCACCACCTGAAGTTGGACGGCACGACCGAGGAGTGATTGACAAACTTCCTCCAGATACTTCTTCGTCGAGTCGCGCATGATGTTGTCTCGGGCGGCAGTCTCGCTCTGCGGCAATCCGATCTTCACCACACGGCCCTCGCACGACAACAACGTGGCTGATTCCACCCAGTGCGCCATCAACGGACGCTCCTGATGCATGTGTTCGATAACTTGATGCCAGAAGTCTCCTGTTGCTCCCGCTTCAACGGGAA
>JAYVQB010000138.1:0-9220 GCA_043757085.1 Verrucomicrobiota bacterium | reverse complement strand
AAACACTCAGCACCTTCACACCATGACTGACAGCATCGTTCAAGAAGTTCGTGAGGCTCGCGCACAGATCGCGGCGGAGTTTGGCTATGATCGTGCTCGCTTTTGGGCATGGGCGCGTGGCCAGCAAGAGGCCGAGCGCGTAGCTAAACACCAACTACCCACAAGCCCGAGTAAAACGCTGAAGACAGCGGGTGGGGCGACGGTGTCTCCCATGACTCGGAAGCGCGGTGGGCGACCTGCCATTGTCTCAGCTTGACGTTCTGGCCATCACAGAAGCGCGATTTGTGCCGGTGAGGGAGATGTAATTGCCCTCCTGATCAGAGAGCACCGTTACAGGATTCCCCCGGACTTCGATGGTGGTCGTTTTTGATTTGCTCATGATTTTTGCCGGCGGACGAAAGTTTCGGCTATCCCGTCGAATTCGACGGGTTTAATCACGGTGAATTCGTCGCAATGGTAAACTGGATTGCTGTTCTCTGTTGCGAGGTTTTTCGCGCCGCTGCTCAGGCTGAACATGAAATCTTCGATCTCGTGCCGTCATCCTTTCCCGTGGGTGATCAATTTCGTGACGCCACGACAATGATGCTCCGGCTCGTAGCCGGTGGTCTGGCAGGATTCGATGGCACGTTGGATAGCGGTCTGGAAATTTTCCCAGCGGGCATAGCCGAGCGGTTCCTGAAGGTCGCGGGTAAACCAGAATTCTATCGTTGATTCATCAGGGTGAGTCTGAGCCAGTTCGTCAAACCGGCCCTGCATTTGCATGCTGAGTTTTTTGTTCATGCGGCGAGCGGGAATTTGATCTGGTCTTTGAATAAGGCTGACATCTGGCGGGCGGGCATTCGGTTGCGGGGAGTGTGAGGGAAATACGGAGGAGATGCGAGCGCGAATGCGATATTTCTATGGCTGATGACTGAGGTTTCTCAGACGGCTCACCATGTCAATCAGCGGAGAGTTGCTCAAATGTCGCGGACTCTCTGTCCCTGATTTTTACCCTGAATATTTTTAACTGGCTGTCTTCTGAACTGGATTAAAAAAAGATTGGTGGTTAAAATATTGGGCGACACAGTTCGGGTGTTTTGCACTTGGCGCGTCTGAGCGGTTCAGGTAGTGCCATCGGGTTTTCCGGTGGTAGTAAATGGAAAGGACAGTTTTACCAGCGGGCGGATGTGAGCTTGAATGGGAAAGCTAACCTATGTGGAACGACTATGAAATCACTCATCTGCAAACCAGAAGACCTCACTCCGCAAACCACATGGCTTGAAACCAAGTGGGCGTGGACGAGTGAAGAGGAACTCGTGGATCATCGGACCAAGGGCCGACTCTGTGCGGCGGCTTTGCTGCCGTTTCGTGATCGTCAGCCGGATTGGGAAGGCTTTGCGGCTAGCATTCGCTGGATGCAGGCGGCGGCGGATCATTACGGTGTGGAGCTGGTGACCGTGTTGAATGCAGACACGGGCTACATTTTTGATCTGGATGATGCGCTCTATGCGGAGGTGCTGCGGCGCTTTCGGGCGGAGTTCCCAAAGGCAAAATTCATCGCGGGCATCACGGCGCGTGGAGCGGAGAATGACACCTCATTCAAGGCGGAGCGCTATCGAACACTGTTAGACATTGTGCAGCAGCACGAGAACTGCGAGGTGATGATCATGACGTCGAAGTGGCTGAACTCGCTCGATCCTGAGCGTCGGCGCGATGGCTACTATGAGATCGCGGAATGGCTGATCCGTCCGGGCATTGTTCATGCGTTGGAGCCGAGCTTTGTGCCGTGGGCGATGCCGTATGAGCCGTGGCTGCTCTGGCAGCTTGCGCAGCATCCGAAGTTTGTGGGTGGAAAGATCAGCACGCTGGATGAGCCGCATTTCCTCTACTGGGCAGCGATGTGTCGCGATCTGGGGCTCGATTTCTCTCCACACAGTGGCGATGATTTCGGCATCGCCACGGCGATCAAAACGGGCCTGCCGCTGCTGATCGGAGCGGCGGTGAGTGGTGCGCCGCTGATCTGTGCGGCGAAGGACATGTGGCTGAATGACGATGCGCCAGGGAAGAAGTTCTCCACTGGCACGGGCCGCTTCGACACGCGGGTCTATAAGATATTCGAGGCCTTCCAATCGCTGGAGGATCAAGTTTTCCGGCTTGATCACCGCATGAGCGCCTCCGCCTACAAACACAGCACCGCGCATGTGCTGCACAATCTCGGCATCATCGCCGCACCCGAGGCGCATCCGGCCTTCAAGAACCTGCGCGGAGATGACGAGGCTTTGCGCATGACCGAGGCATTGAGAAGGCCGCTGCGCGTGGCCGAGCGGATGGGGATCCCGTTCGGGAAATCTGAAGCTTGATAAGCGTGCGGCATCACAAGGGTGCGTCAGAAAGCCGCCAAGTTTACAGCCTCTGAAAAATCCCTCGCGTCGCCAGAGTTTGCCTCTAGCTTGCAACTCATATGTATTCTGAGTTTGATTTTCAATACGCGATGGAAAACACCAAGGTTCTGCACGAGCCGGATCGTCGCATCGACACTTTTGGCAGCACCCAGTTTGAGTTTCATCTGGTGAGCGAGCTGATGGATCAGGTAAACGTCACGCGCGTGCGCCAAGGCCGGATCGAGGCAGCGAAACCGTTGCTCCTCAAACCGGAGGGCATGGAGAACTGGAACTTCGACGGCTTCGGCCCTAGCGGTCAGGCATTCGGCGAATGGTTCAAGGATCACATCAAGGACATCGCCTTCCTCCGCTACGGATTCACCTTCACCCGTAGCGACATCAATGAGCATCTAGTCCATGAGCCGGTGACGGCGGTGTGCGACCGCATCATCGAGGACACTCGCATTTCCGGGAATCCCATGCGCGCGATCATTCAGGGCGTGGATGACACTTGGGAAATATCCCTGCTCAAGTTCACTTTCGAGATGATCCAGAAGTCGCATAACATCAACCTTTTCGATTTCAAACGACGCGGCCTCATTGGATGAGTTGCGCCCGGGGCCATGTCCAGATTCAAGATCGTCCTCTTCCTCACCTCGGTGGCGCTGGCAGCAGCCTGCGTCGCAGGGGCCTGGTGGGCCTACACTCACGTTCTGGGCAAGGACGCGGTCGTGACGAAACAGATCAAGCAGATGCAGGATAACAAAAAAGATTTGCCGGACCCCGGATTGCACCGCTTCGACAATGCCGTCAACACCTTGAAGAGCGGGGATATCGCAGCCGGGCGCGATGAACTCTATGAACTTCTGCGAAATTTTCCCGGCTCCATCTGCGCGACAGAAGCCAAGCGCATCATTGGCGAGATGAACCTCGACGCCATGTTCTCGCAGAATCTGAACACGGCAAAAAAAGACTACATCGTCCGACCCGGTGATTCCCTGGGACTGATTGCGCGGAAGAATGAAACGACCGTCGAATGCATCATGCGCGCCAACGCGATGATGAGCAGCGGCCTCCAACCCGGCGACCATCTCTTCATTTTCCCGCTCGACTTCGACATCATCATCTCCGTCTCGGCGAAAACACTTACGCTGCTGCGCAATGGCCGCTTCTTCAAAGAATACCAGGCACTCGATGTGAAGCTCCCGCCCGGCATGAAAGTCGCCGCCTCCATCGCTGCAGTAACCAGCACTGAAAGCACTCAGTCCGCACCGCCTGCAGCCGTGCCTGTGGCCAAAACGACAGGCAAGAAAAAAACCGCCAGCCATGCCGCACCCGCGCCACCCGGAGAATTGACAGTGCACGACAAGGCCGCGTGGGTGGAAGGCAAGCGTGTGCTGTCCACGGATTCACACTTCAACAGCGCAGACAAATGGCTCATGAGCAGCCGTGTCGGCTTCAACATTCGCGCCTTGCCGCAAGCCACCGCCCTGTCCGGTCAAAGCACGATCATTCAACCCAAATCGCTTTCATCGACATCGAACAAGACTACTCCCAAACCTCCCGCCAAAAACAGCAAACCCGCTTCACTTCCAGTCTCAAATGTCCAGGAGGACGAAAGCACCGCAGCACCGGAATCAGGCGTCTTCCTCGCCAGGGAAGACACCGAAGAACTGTTCACCATCATCCGCACCGGAACAAAAATTCGCGTGATTAAATAACAAAACCAGCTTTCATCCCTTACGCCATGAAACAGATTCTCGAATTCGAAAAGCCACTCTTCAAAGCCCGTGAGGAGCTGGAAGAGATTCGCAAGAAAAACACCGCCAAGCCCTCCGAGAAATACTCGCTCCAAATGGCCGAATTGGAAAAAAAGATCGCCCAGCTTGAGCGCGACACCTATACCACCCTGTCTCCTTGGCAGCGGGTGCAAATCGCCCGCCACACGCAGCGCCCTTATTTGTTGGATTATGCAAAGCTTTGCTTCGAGGAATTTGTCGAGCTTCACGGCGACCGTCACATCGGCGATGACAATGCCATGCCCGGCGGCTTCGCCATGCTGGACGGACACAAGGTGGTTTTGCTCGGTCATCAAAAGGGTCGCGACACCAAGGAAAATCTCCTGCGCAATTTCGGCAGCGCGCATCCAGAAGGCTATCGCAAAGCCCTGCGCCTCATGCGCATGGCGGAAAAATTTTCTCTACCCGTCATCGCCCTGATCGACACCCCTGGGGCTTTCCCTGGCATCGGCGCGGAGGAAAGAAACATCGCCGAAGCCATTGCTTTCAATCTCCGCGAGATGATGACCATCCGCACCCCGATGATCTCGGTGGTGATCGGTGAAGGCGGTTCCGGCGGCGCGCTCGGCATCGGCGTCACTGACCGCGTGCTCATGCTGGAGAACGCCTATTACTCCGTCATCAGCCCCGAAGGTTGTGCGGCGATTCTCTGGAAAGATCGCAAGCACGCGCCCGAGGCTGCGGATGCACTGAAACTCAGCGCCCAGCACTTGAAGGATCTCGGCATCATCGACGGCATCATTCCCGAACCCGCAGGCGGCGCACATCGCGATCTTCAAGCCACAGCCGCCTCATTGCGCAGCGCACTGGTTTCTGCTCTAGCTGAATTGCGTGATCTCCCGTTGAACAAGCTGCTCGACCAGCGTTATGAAAAATTCCGCGCCTTCGGCCAGTTTACAGAAGCGGCGTAATCTTAAAGTGGATCGCGCGTGTGTCGTCGGAGCACGCCCCCTTGTGCTGAGCGCAGAGATTTTGATGATGAGCACCTGTTGGAATTTGCATTTACAAAGAGCAAACATCAATTCAAATTCAATCCTGCTCGCAATGGATTTCAATCACCGCAAATCCATCGGGCGCGACCCCTTCCGCGATAACCTATGAAGTTCAACGAAGACTCTAGGGTCAAAATCCCCGCGATTCTCCACCTGGTTCGACTGGGCTACACCTACCTGTCTTTGAAAGGCCTCGATTGGGATGCATCGAGCAACATCGTCCCCTCCATTTTCCGCCAGAGCGTGGCGGCTCTCAATCCGTCCACCTCCTCCGGGGAAATCGAACAAGCCCTGGGTCAGCTCGACCTGGCTCTCGACAATGAAGACCTCGGCAAGCAGTTCTATGAGAATATCACCGAAACCTCAGGCCTGAAGCTCATCGACTTCGAGGACTTCAATCGAAACACCTTCCACGTTGTCACTGAGTTCCCCTGTAAGAAGGACGACGAAGAATTTCGCCCGGACATCACGCTCCTCATCAATGGTCTTCCGCTGATATTCATCGAGGTGAAAAAACCGAACAATCGCGACGGCATTCTGGCGGAGCGAAACCGCATCGTCGCCCGATTCAAGAATTCCAAGTTCAAGCGCTTCATCAACATCACGCAGCTCATGGTGTTCTCGAACAACATGGAATACGACGACGGTTCCCCCGAGCCTCTCGAAGGCGCGTTCTATGCCTCCACTTCCTATGACAAGCCTGTCTTCAACTACTTCCGCGAGGAAGAGACGCTGAACCTCGATCATCTGCTCCAGCCTGAAAACCCGCAAACCGAAGACCTCGTCCTCGCTGACACGAACCTCACCGGCATCAAGCACTCGCCCGAGTTCGCGACCAACAAGAACCCAAACTCACCGACCAACCGCCTCAGCACCTCACTCTTCTCGCGTGATCGTCTTGCCTTCATCCTGCGCTTCGGGCTTGCCTATGTCCGCACGGAGAAGCGGCTGGAAAAGCACGTCATGCGTTATCCGCAGATGTTCGCCGCCAAAGCCATCGAGCACAAAATCGAGGCTGGCATCCGCAAAGGCATCATCTGGCACACCCAGGGCAGCGGCAAGACGGCCCTCGCGTTCTACTGCGTCCATTATCTCACCGCTTACTTTCAGAAGAAGGGCGTGGTGCCAAAGTTCTACTTCATCGTGGATCGTATTGATCTCCTCGAACAGGCCTGCCGGGAGTTCCGCAGCCGAGGGCTTCATGTTCATCAAATCAGTTCGCGCGAGGAGTTCGCGCAGGACATCAAATCCAACCTTGCGGTTCACAACGATTCTGGAAAGCCCGAGATTACCGTGGTCAATATCCAACGCTTTGAGAACGACCCGGATGTCGTCCGCAGCACTGACTACGCGCTCGGCCTTCAACGCATTTATTTCCTCGACGAAGTTCACCGCAGCTACAACCCCGAGGGCAGCTTCCTCGCCAATCTCAACGAGTCCGATCGTGACGCCATCAAGATCGGTCTGACCGGAACCCCCTTGTTGAATGCCTCCCTTCCAGGCACGCGGGATATAAATGGAGCGCCCATCGGAAGGCAGCCCTACAACTCCAGAACACTCTTTGGCGACTACATCCACAAATACTATTACAACCGCTCCATCGCCGATGGCTACACACTGCGGCTCATCCGCGAAGAGATCGAGACCAAATACAAGCTCCAGCTCAAGGAGACCCTCGAACAGATCAAGGTGCTCAGGGACACGAAGAACCGCACCCTGCTTTACGCTCACACCAAGTTTGTCGAACCCATGCTCGACTACATCATTGATGACTTCGAGAACGCCCGTGTCATGAGCGGTGATCGCACCACCGGGGCCATGGTCATTTGTGATTCCGCCGAACAGGCGAGAGAGATGGCCCGCATCTTTGAATCCAAGTATGCCCAGAAAGCTCAGGCCGCTCCCGGCCTGCCATCCAACAGCCAGTCCGCGATTGCAGCGGAAACTCCTGGTCTCTACGCCGTCCCCAATCGGACTGTAACCACCCACGCCCTCATCCTGCATGACGCAGGCACCAAGAGCGGGCGCAAAGACCTCGTCGAGTCCTTCAAGGAAGGCCAGATCGACATCCTCTTTGTCTTCAACATGCTGCTCACAGGCTTTGATGCCGCCCGGCTGAAAAAACTCTACCTCGGTCGCATCATCAAGGCGCACAATCTCCTTCAGGCGCTCACGCGAGTGAACCGCCCTTACAAATCCTACCGCTACGGCTACGTCGTTGATTTCGTGGACATCGAGGCCGAGTTCAACAAGACCAACAAGGATTACTTCGACGAACTCCAGAACGAACTCGGTGACGAATTGGGAAACTACTCCGATCTCTTCAAGACCGAGGCCGAGATCACTGCTGACATTGAAGCGATCAAGGACGCGCTCTTCCAATTCGACACTGCCAACGCCGAAATTTTTTCCCAACAGATCACCCAGATCACCGACCGCGCCGAGATGCGAAAGATCCTCAAGGCACTCAATGACGCGAAGAATCTCTACAATCTCATCCGACTTTCCGGCCAGTATGAGATGCTCGCCAAGCTCGACTTCCGCAAGCTCGGCCAGCTTTCCACCGAGGCTGCCAATCACCTCATGCTGCTCAATCAGCGCGAGGCACTGGAACACGCCGATGACCATATCAATATCCTCAACATCGCGCTGGAAGATGTGCTCTTTACTTTCCGAAAAGTATCCGAGGCCGAGATGGTCATCGCCGATGAATTGCGCGAGACTCTCCGCCGCACTCGGGAAGGTCTCGGCAGCAACTTTGATCCCGGCGACCCGGTGTTCATTTCCTTGAAGGAGGAACTGGAGCGCTTGTTCAAGAAAAAAAATCTCGCCGAAATCACGCAGGCGGAAATGCTGGACAATATCAAGACGCTCCAAGGCATCCACGCCCGCGCCCGTGAACTGGAGCGGAAAAACCAGCTCATCCGTGCCAAGTATGCCAATGACGAGAAATACGCCCGCATTCACAAGCGGTTGCTTGAAAAAGGCCAGCCCACCACCAATGAGCGGAAACTCTTCGCGGCCCTCAGCACCTTCAAGGCCGAGGCCGATGCCCGCATCTCCCAGAATGCGCAGATCCTCACCAATGAAGCTTTTGCCAAGGTGGAGATGACCCGCCTCATCATCGAACAGCTCAAGCACAAACACGACCTCCCCCTCACCGCCGAGAGCACCCAGTTCATGAATTCCCTCGTGATGGAGGAGTATTTGGCGGAATTTCACGGAGTTCAGTCCTTCGCGTGATCGCAAAATCGCTTGCTTGGTATGCATATTTATGCATTTGTGTGTTCAATGAGAACGACGATTGACCTGCCAGACCCGCTCCTAGAGCGCGTGAAAATTTCCGCAGCCAGACAACAAACGACCATGCGTGGCTTGGTGATCAAAGGCCTTGAAGCCATCCTGAACCAAGAATCGGCTGCCGACCCCGCCGCCGCCCGCTCCGCCTTGCAACGCCTCCGCAAAGGTTTTGCCCTCGGGAACCAACCCCTTTCCCGGAATCAAACCCATGCCCGCTGAGATTTTTTTTGATACCAATATCCTCCTCTACGCTTACGACACAGATGCTGGCGAAAAGCGAGTCCGCGCTCTGGTTCTGGTGGCCGAAGCGATCAGGCATCCCTCCCGCTATGCGCTGAGTGTGCAGGTCTTGCAGGAGTTTTTTGTCAATTTCACCCGCCAAGGGGGAAGGGATGAAACGGCCGCTACTCTCATTGATGATTTCTCGCACTGGCAAATTATCGCCAACACCCACGACCTCTTTCTCAACGGCCTGCAAGCCCGCACCCGCTGGCAGCTCTCGCTCTGGGATGCCATGATCGTCGCCGCAGCCGAGCAGGCGGGCGCGACGATTCTCTACACGGAAGACCTGAACCACGGTCAATCCTACGGCAGGGTCCGAGCCATCAATCCATTTCTCGATCCAGCGACCGCATGACCTCCCACGAATTCAAAGCCAAGGCCATCACCCTCATCGACGACCTCAAAGGCGTCTGTGCCAACTACGGACTCGGCAACGATGGCAACGAGTTCAAGATCATCACCCAGGTCTTCCTCTACAAGTTCCTCA
>JAYVQB010000137.1:0-2381 GCA_043757085.1 Verrucomicrobiota bacterium | reverse complement strand
TGAGGAATGCATGACCGATGAACTCGATGATTTCGTTAGAGCCGTTGCCGAGGATGATCTGCTCCATCGTGACGCCGAACTTGTTCGCAATGGCTTCGCGCAGACGATAGCCGCCGCCATCGGGATAGATGTGCGCCTGCTGCAAGGCGCGCGTCATGGCCTCGACTGCCTTGGGCGATGGGCCGAGCGGGTTTTCATTGGACGCCAGCTTGATGATGTCCTCGGGCTTCAGTCCGCGCTCACGCGCCAGTTCCTCAATGGGCTTGCCGGGCTTGTAAGAGACGAGGTCTTTGAGATGGGCGTGGGCGTGATTCCAGACGTTCATGGGGCGATGCGATATGGATGTTTCATGCCATGCGCGGCACCGCTTTGCAAATGAGAGTGGATCGAAAGGCTTCTAAAAATGATGGAGCGCGAGAGCCGAGTGGAACGAGACAGATTGCCAGAGGCAACCCGTAGGGCGAGGCGGGAGCCGAGTCAATGTCGCCAGACCACTCGCCTAAATTCCGCTTTTAGCGTAGCCACATCCCATGCGAACAAGTGGCGAGTAGGCTTTGCCATACATCGCGCTCCTTCTCATTGATGTCGCCACCCATTATCTATGTCTCAATAATGGAACCGGCAATATGCAGGTTCTACACACAGGTTAAAAAACCTGTGCCACATACTACTCACGGAACCTCTGCGCAATGGGCATCCGGCGCCCGATGCCGAAGGCCTTGGTCGTCACCTTCAATCCGGGCGCGGCTTGATGACGTTTCCATTCGTTCAACTCAATACGACGCAAGACCCAGCGCACCATGGCTTCATCAAAGCCACTCGCGACCGTCTCCGCGACGGACTTACCTTGCTCCACGAGCAGTTCCAGAATGCCATCCAGCACATCATACTCTGGCAGCGTGTCCTGATCTTTCTGGTCGGGGCGTAGCTCCGCGCTGGGCGGTTTCTCGATGCTGGGCCAGGGAATGATCTCGCGCTCGCGATTGATCCAGCGGGAGATTTCATAGACGCGCGTCTTCGGCAGATCGCTGATGACCGCCAGCCCGCCGCACATGTCGCCGTAGATCGTGCAATAACCGACCGCGAGTTCGCTTTTGTTTCCCGTGGTCAGCAGCAGATGCCCCAGCTTGTTGGAAATGGACATCAAGATGAGGCCGCGAATGCGGGACTGCATGTTCTCCTCCGTGATGTCCTCGGTCCGACCAACGAACAAAGTCGCGAGCTGCGACTTAACGGACTCAAACGCGGGCTGGATGGCCACCGTCTCGTATTGAATGCCGAGTTTCTGCGCAAGATCACGCGCATCGTCCTTGCTGCCTTGCGATGAAAAAACCGTGGGCAGCGAGACGCCCAATACATTCTGCGGTCCGAACGCTTCCACCGCAATGACCGCCACAAGCGCGGAGTCAATGCCGCCGCTCAAGCCCAGCACGCAGGATTTGAAGCCGCATTTATGTGCGTAATCGCGCAGACCGAGAACGAGGGCGCAGTGAAGCTGCTCGGGATCAGTTGAGAGTTGAGAGTTGAAGGTTGAGAGTTGGAAGTTGAGATCAATAACACTCAGGTCTTCCTCGAAAGATTTAAGTCTCGCGATCACAGTGCCATTCGCGCCGATGACCAATGAGTTTCCATCGAACACGAGCTGGTCGTTCCCGCCGACGGCGTTGCAATAAACAATGGGCACGCGCAGTTCGCTCGCGAGCTGGCTCATCATGCGCTCGCGCACGACGGGTTTGCCGAGATGGAACGGCGAGGCGCTGATGTTGATGAGCAGATCAATGCCCTGACGCGCCAGTTCGCGCGGAGGCTGCGTTTGATAGAGCGGCTGCGGCAGGAAATCATCCGTCCAGATGTCCTCGCAGATGGTGATGCCGAGCCGCTTTCCATTGATGACGACGGGCTTGATCTCATCGGCTGGTTCGAAGTAGCGGTCTTCATCAAAGACATCATAAGTCGGCAGCAATGACTTGTGGATTACCTGCACGATGCCGCCCTGATGCAGCACCGCCGCCGAGTTGCGGAAAGGCTTGCCGCGACCGTTAGTATTGAAGTCCACGAATCCAGTAATGAGCGGCACATCGCCAACCTCAGCAGCGATGGCCGCGAGCACTTCCTTGTTGGCCGGGACAAAGCGCGAGCGATGCACCAGATCACGCGGCGGATAGCCCGTGATGGCCAGCTCCGGCGTCAGCACCAGTTCCGCGCCCTGCGCCACGGCGCGACGATAGGCGTCGAGAATGAGCGACTTGTTTCCGTCGAAGTCTCCGACCGTGGTGTTGAGCTGGGCGAGGGCGATGCGCATGAGATTGTATTAGGCACGATGATCCAGATAGGCGGCACCGAGCCGACCAAAGGCCCGGCGATCATGCCCGACCAAGCAG
>JAYVQB010000136.1:0-9229 GCA_043757085.1 Verrucomicrobiota bacterium | reverse complement strand
TTTTTGAAATGCAAAGGCGCGCTTTTGCGAGCGCGCCCCCGGCTTTGACCGTTTCCGGTCGTGATGGTTAATGTGATTTATTTCTCCGCGAACTGCGCGTCAAAGATGATCTTGCTCGGTAGGAAGTCGAGTTTTTTCACAAACGCGCAGCTCTCTGTCGCGCCGTGCTCACGGTCCATGCCACCGTCTTCCCACTCGACGCTGAGCGGTCCGGCGTAGCTGATGTCATTGAGCGCACGGATGATCTTCTCGAAATTGATGTTTCCACGACCAACGGACTTGAAGTCCCAGTAGCGCTCCGGCTTGTGGAAGTCCGTGTGCCCGCCGAACACGCCCACCGTGCCGTCGCCCAGACCCCAAGCCACGTCCTTCATGTGGGCATGAAAAATGCGATCGTGGAACTTGTAGATGAACTTCACATAATCCACACCCTGATAGCCGAAGTGCGAGGGGTCGTAATTGAAGCCGAAGGCCGGATGATAATCGACCGCTTGCAGTGCTTTCTCGGCGGATGCGATATCGAACGCGATTTCGGTCGGGTGAACTTCCATTGCGAACTTGACGCCCTGTTTCTTGAACTCATCGAGGATGGGCTTGAAGCGTTTGCCAAAATCTTTGAAGCCGTTCTCGATCTGCTTCGGCAGGTTTGGCGGGAAGCTATAGAGCAAATGCCAGATGGATGAGCCGGTGAAGCCGTTGACCACGCTGACGCCGAAACGCTTCGCGGCCTGCGCGGTCTTCTTCAGCTCCTCCGCCGCACGCTGGCGCACGCCCTCGGGTTTTCCATCGCCGTAGATGTAATCCGGCAGGATGGATTTATGGCGTTCATCAATCAGATCGCACACCGCCTGTCCGACAAGGTGCGCGCTGATCGCGTGGCATTGCAGTCCGGCCTTTTTAATCTGGGCGCGTTTGGCATCGCAATATTTCTGGTCGGCCTTGGCCACTTCAAAGTGGTCGCCCCAGCAGCCAAGTTCCACGCCGTCGTATCCGAACGATTTGGCTTTTTTCAAAAAGGTCGGCAGCGGGAGATCAGCCCACTGGCCGGAGAAAAGTGTGACAGTTCTGGCCATGATGTTTTTAGGTTGGAAGTTAAAGTTAGATGAATTGGGAAGCGCGGGAAGTTTTCATGGGCCGGGGCGCTTGGCAAATTGGAAATGTGAGTGTCGTAAACACATGCAGGCAAAAAATAGACCGCCCCGAGTTTGTCACCCTTCCAACTCCAACGACAAATCCAGCGCACGCACGGTGTGAGTCAGTGCACCGACCGAGATGGCGTTCACGCCGGTGGCGGCTACTTCGTTGATGGTGTCCAGCGTGATGCCGCCGCTGGCTTCGAGAAAGATGCGGCCATTCACCAGCGCGACTGCTTCACGCAACTGCGCGGGCTTCATGTTGTCGAGCAGGATCATATCCACGCCGTGTAGAGTAAGAAAGCGTGAGACTTGTTCCAGCGTGTCGGCTTCCAGTTCCACCTTGATGCCGGGGCGCGCTGCTTTCACGCATGTGATGGCGTGTTGGAGGTCTTCGAATTTGTCATCGGCCAGTAGGTGGTTGTCCTTCACCATGACCTGATCGTTCAGGCTCATACGGTGGTTCGTTCCACCGCCTGAGTGCACGGCCATTTTCTCCAGCCAGCGCCAGCCGGGCGTAGTCTTGCGAGTGTCGAGAACTTTTACGTCGTAGGGCTTCACCGCATCCACATAGCGTCTGGTTTGCGCGGCAATGGCGCAGAGACGTTGCAAGAAATTCAGCGCGACGCGTTCCGCGCTGAGAATCCCTCGAGTCGGGCCGGTGATGCGCATCAAGGTCTCGCCACTAGCAAAGCGTGAGCCATCGGGCAGTTCATCGCTTACAATCAGCCGCGCATCGACTTCATGAAACACCCGGGCCGCCACCGCAACTCCGGCCATGATACCCGGCCCCCGGGCCACGATGCGGGATGAGCTGACAGCGTCGGCGGACACAAAAAACTCTGACGTGACATCGCCACCGCCGAGGTCCTCATCGAGGGCGGATTGAATGAGCGCGATGACTTTGTCTGGAAGTGGTGCGGCCTTCATATGCAGCATTAACTTGGCACGATTCGGTAAAATGGCGAGCGTCTGCGCAACGTCCCCGCTTGCAATCAGGCCGCATTACGCTGACTGAAGATTTTCATGCCACAGTTTCATCAGCCAGAACATTACACCCCTCCGCGTCGAGGCCGCTGGGGGCGCATTCTGTTTTTGCTGCTGCTCTTCATTGCGCTGGTGATTGCGGCGGCGGGCGGGGCAGTGATGATCCTCTTCGGTCATGTGGCGGATGGTTATGATTTGGCCAAGCTCGGCCAGATGAAACAGCGCTCCATCGTGCTCGATTGCAAAGGCCGCGAGATCGGGCGACTGCATGGCGAGAACCGCGTGGTCGTGCTCTTGGCCAAGGTGTCGAAGAATTTCACCAACGCCCTGCTCGCACGCGAGGATGCACGATTTTACGATCACGGTGGCGTGGATTATATCGGCGTGGCCCGCGCTGTTCTGCGTGACTTGAAGGAGAGCAAAGCCATGCAGGGCGCAAGCACGATAACCATGCAGCTTGCGCGGAACAGCTTCGACGATCTCGGAGTGAAAACCATGCATCGCAAGATCGTGGAGGTCATGCTCTCGCGCCGCATCGAGGCGGCGAAAACCAAGGACGAGATTCTCGAACTCTATGTGAACCGCATCTTCTTCGGCTCCGGTTTGTATGGTATCGAGCGTGCGAGCAAAGCATACTTCGGCAAGAGCGCCGACCAGCTTTCGCCCGGCGAAGGCGCGATGCTAGCGGGCATCATTCGCAGCCCAAATCGTTTCTCACCCTTCCGCAACTGGCACGGCGCGCTGGCGGAACGCGACACGGTGCTGGCTCGCATGGTTCTGAAAACATACATTACGCAAGCCGAGGCCGATGCCGCGAAACATGAGGAGATGGCCGTGGCTGCGCAGCCTGTGATTCAGACGCAGGAAAATTACATGATGGAAGCGGTGCGCCGCGATCTCGATCTGGTGCTTGATGAGCAAGACATCGAAGATGGTGGACTTATCATTCACACGACACTGGATCGTGATCTGCAATCCGCTGCGGAGCAGTCGCTGGAAAAGCGCCTGCGTGAAGTCGAAAGCAAACCCAGTTATCCTCATGCGACCAAAGCGAAGTTCGACGCGCAATGGGATGGCGTCACCGAGCCGCCGCGCACACCGTATCTTCAGGGCGCGGTGCTCGCACTGGACAATCGAACCGGCGGCATCCTCACCGTTGTCGGTGGTCGCGACTGGCGGCAAAGCCGATACGACCGCGCACTTCAGGCGGGGCGGCAGATTGGCTCTACGATCAAGCCCTTTATATATGCCGCGGCCTTCATGCATGGCATGCTGCCGGGCACGATGGTGGAAGATGCGCCCATCCGACCCGGAGAGTTGAAAGGTTACAATGGTCTGTGGAGTCCAGAAAACTCGGATGGAAAATTTCTCGGCTTCGTTCCGGCGGCGGTCGGTTTGATTCACAGCCGCAACGCGATGACCGTGCGCGTGGGCAACTACGCGGGCATGGATGCCGTGCTCGGCCTGCTGCGCGACGCCGGACTGGGCACGGTCGAAAATGTGTCGCCGCAGATTTATATTGGCAATACCGGGGCCACACTCAAGTCGCTAGTCGGAGCCATGAGCATTTTTCCCAATCAAGGTGTGCGCCGCAGACCGTTTCTTATCCAGCGCATCCAATCAGAACAGGGCGCACTTATTTATTCCACGCCGGTTCTTGAGTCAGACGTTTTGCCGCCCGCAGTAGCGCAAATCACGGGCCGTCTGCTGGAGCGCGTAATGATCGAAGGGACCGCTGCCTCGGCGCGCAGTGAATTTGGCTTCAAGGAAAAAGCGGGCGGCAAAACGGGCACGACGAATGATTTCAAAGACGCATGGTTCGCCGGTTACACCCGCGAGGTAACATGCGGCGTGTGGGTCGGGTTCGACACACCGCAGACGATTCTGGAAGGCGGCTATGGCGCGAAGCTTTCTCTGCCCATCTGGGTGGACGTGATGAACTCCGCGTTGGCTCACGACTATAAATCAGACGTGCCCACAGCGGGCCAAGTGATTGCGAAGACCACCATCTGTCGCGTCAGCGGTCGGCTCGCGACCAGTGCCTGCGTCGCGCACGGCGATGCTTATGATGAGGATCTGCCGCCGGAACTGGTGCCGCAGGATTATTGCCCCGTGCATGGAGGCGCAGCGCCTGATGAGGATCGCGGGGAAAAGAAGCCGGGGTTCTTCGGGCGCTTGTTCAAGTGGTTTAAGTAACTCGTAAAATATCATTCCACTCATCTCGCCCCCATGTCCCTCGCCCATTCCATGAAAGTGCCGTTCATGACTCGTGAGGAGTTGTTATCACACGGCAAATGCAGCAAGGCCATAGCCGAATTGTATGACCTTTGGCTTGCAGCACATTCGGAAGCGATGGAATTGGCAGTCCGCTTGCCAGAAGTATTCGGAGATCCGCCAATGCCTTTGTTAGGGAGTTCCTAGCCTTATGCTATGCATGGGAGTCGTGACGAGGATGCTCATGTGCGCATTGGAATGCCAGCAGCGCTGGCGTTCATTCCGATCCATTTTGACATCCCACGCCGCTTGTATTACAGTGTAACACATGCAATCCGTTCTTACGATTCGACTTGATGATGCCTTGGGCAAACTGCTTGAAAAAGTTTGCACCAGTTCTGGACGCAATCGCAGTGATGTTGTCCGTGATGCCTTGCGTCGCCAGTTGGAAGTTGCTACTTTTAACCAGCTACGCGCGCGTGCCATTCCATTTGCAGAGTCGCACGGATTTTTGACCGATGAAGATGTATTCAAAGTTGTGTCTTGAGAGTCTTCCTCGATACCAATGTGATCGTTAGTGGGTTTACCGCGCGCGGCCTTTGTGCCGATCTCGTTCGAGAGGTTTTGTCGGTGCATGTTCTAATTTCCAGCGAGCAGGTTCTGGCGGAAGTTGAAGATGTTCTTCTGCATCGCCTCGGAGTTCCGCTTGAGGCCGTGTCTGAGATTTTGTCATTGCTGCGCCGACAAGAGATTGCCGTCCTTCCGGTGCTTATGCCTGACATCGCCATTCGTGACCCGGACGACCTTGCCATCGTCGCCGCAGCCATTGAGTCACGCGCAGATTTTCTGGTGACAGGCGATAAAGACATCACTTCCATCGCCCCGCTCGAACAAGTTCGCATTTTAACGCCACGAGATTTCTGGAGTATTATTTCCAATACACGAAAAATTTGACTGTCGATTGCGATTGCTGACAGGGCGTGTTCTCCGCAATCGCCAAATCAGCAAAGCGTGATAAACTTCCCACATGGACATTCTTCCACAACTCGGTGTCGCGCTTGGGCTGGCCTCGCTTTCAGGGGTGAATTTATATCTGACGACCTTGCTCGTGGGGGTCGCGATCCGGTTTGACATCCTGCATCTGGCGGAGCGTTATGAATCGCTTTCCGTATTGGGCCACACCTGGGTCATCGCGGTTGCCGGGGTGCTTTTCCTGCTGCAATTCTTTGCGGACAAAATTCCGCTGGTGGATTCGATTTGGGATGCGCTGCATACTTTCATCCGTCCGGTCGGTGGAACTTTGCTGGCGCTCCAGGCTCTGGGGGGCATGCCAGCATATATGCAGGTGGTGGGCGCACTCCTCGCTGGCGGCGCGACACTGACCACGCACGGCGCAAAGTCAGGCACGCGGCTGCTGATCAATCATTCTCCAGAACCGGCAACCAATGTGGCCATGAGCGTAGCAGAGGATACAGCCGTGGTGGGCGGCGTGGCGCTCACGCTTTTCAATCCCGTGATCGCACTGGTAGTGTTCACGGTTTTGATCGTGATTTTGTGGCTGATCTTTCCCCGTCTCTGGCGCGTCACGCGCAGCACGCTCTGGCTGGGTTGGCATAAATTAAAAATGCCTAAGAGAAGGGAGCCGTTGGATGTTCTCTTGGAGCTAAAGCGCGAGATCTCAGGCGAGACATTGGATTTGGTGCGGCTTTTTGCCGGACTTTCGGAAGCCGATGTGGCATGGACGACGCGCTGTCTTTCCGGCAAAACCAAAGGCATCCGCGGTCTGGTGGCAAATCTCGACGGCACTTTGATTGCTCCATTGAAATCGGATTGCGTCTATTTTGCCGCCACCAAAGGATGGCGCGGGCGGCTCTTCAAGGTGCCGCTCAACGGTGCGCAGATCGAGGTGGAATCAAAGTTCCTCAGCGAAAACGTGACGCTGACCTCCGCGAGTTCGCGCACGCAGTTTTGCTTTCCGCGCGGTCAAAGTGACATGGCCGAACTGGTCGCACAGCGGCTGAGGCAAATGCTGGCGAAACCTGTCTCGCCAGAGGTTGTGCAAGAGCCGGTTCCGCCCGCTCCAATCGAACTTCCCCAGCCGGAACCCGTGATCGAGTCAGTCGTTGAAGTGACCAAGCCCGAGGAAGATATCGAAATTCCGCAGGTGGGTAAAGTCGCTCCAGTGCCCGTCATTGAGTGACTTGCAGTGGTAGAGGTGTTCTAAAAATGGCGGATGTCTTGCACCTTTGAGAATCGCCATTCTCGCTTGCACAGACCTGCAGTGAATGCATTTGTATCCTCCGCTTTGAAGCGGGCTGTGGCCGGTTCCGCAGAACATCCTCAATGACATCATCAAAATCTTCGAGTTGGACTCTGGCGTTGCTGGCGCTCGGGGTGGTGTATGGAGACATCGGCACCAGCCCGATCTACGCCTTGCGTGAGACGATTCGTGATCGATTCAATCCGGCAGACGATCTAACGGTTCTCGGCCCCGTGTCATTGATGATCTGGTCGCTCACGATCATCGTCACCCTCAAGTATCTCATTGTTCTAACGCGCGCCACGAATCAAGGCGAGGGCGGTGTGTTCTCGCTTTACTCGCTTTTGCGCAAACCGGAGGCTGGATTGAAGAAGGGTGCCATCACCGTGCTGACGGTCTTCGCTATTCTTGGTGCAGCACTACTCTATGGCGACGGCATCATCACTCCGGCGATCTCTGTCTTGTCGGCAGTGGAAGGTCTGAAAGTAATCAATCCAAGTCTGCCCGAATGGATTCCGCCAGTAAGCGCGGCAGTGATTTTGTGTGGACTCTTCCTCGTGCAAAGACACGGCACGGAGCGCATTGGCAAAGGCTTCGGACCGATCATGCTGCTGTGGTTCGCCATGCTCGCGGTGCTCGGCATCTGGCATCTGTCGCAGGAATTATCGATCCTGCGCGCACTGTCGCCTCATTATGGCTGGAAATTTCTCTGGGTCGAGCGCGCACATTCGATGCACATCATGGGAACCGTTTTGCTCGCAGTCACCGGGGGCGAGGCGCTGTATGCGGACATCGGACATTTCGGACGCACCGCCATGAAGCGCTCCTGGTTCGTGGCAGCGTATCCGGCGCTGACGCTGAATTATCTCGGACAGGGCGCGCTTCTTTTGCACGACCCGAAGTCCGCAGCCGAACCGTTTTTCAATATGGTTCCACCCGGGCTGTTAATCCCCATGGTGATTCTTGCCACCCTAGCCACCATCATCGCCTCTCAGGCGATGATCACCGGAGTTTTCTCCCTCAGTCAGCAGGCGGTGCAGCTCGGATTTATGCCGCGACTCAAGATCGTGCATACATCGCCAGATATGCGTGGACAGATTTATTTGCCGCAGATCAATTTTTTACTCATGGTGTTCTGCATCGGTCTGGTCGCGGGTTTCAAGAAATCTGAAAACCTCGCGCACGCCTACGGCCTTTCCGTCTCTATGAACATGATGATCACCACGGCCATGCTCATCCTGCTTTCCCGCAAGCTCTGGAAGTGGACCGCCTGGCAGTCACTGGGCATGTGTGGCCTGTTCCTTTCAATAGAAGTATTTTATGTAATCGGCGGCCTGAGCAAATTGCGCGAGGGCGCATGGTTCACGCTTCTTGTCGCCGCCGGTGTCTGGATCATCATGCGCACCTGGCGTGACGGACGAGCGCTGCTGATGAAGCGCGTGCTGCGCAACCGGGTGCCGGTCAATGTCATTGTGGACGAGATCAAGGCCGGCCACATCCCGCGCGTGCGCGGCATTGGCGTTTTTCTTTCATCCTCGGCGGAAGGTCTCCCGCTGGTGTTGCTCCATCACTTGAAGCACAACAAGGTGCTCCATGAGCAGGCCGTTATTCTTACAGTCAAGTTCGAGGAGGTGCCCTATATCGCCAATGACAAACGCATTGAGATCACGGAATTCCTGGACAACTTCTTCCGCGTCGTGATTCATTACGGCTTCTCCGAGTCGCCCGAGGTGCAGCGCGATCTCAAAACGGCTCTTGATTCCCGAGGCATTGTGAAGCAATCCGACATCAGCTTCTATCAAAGTCGCGAACTCCTGCTCACCGATGGCACCGGCAAGATGGCCCAGTGGCGCAAGAAGCTCTTCGTCTTGCTCTCCCGGCTCGCGCGTCCCGCCACCGGCTACTTCCAGCTTCCTTCGCGCAATGTCATTGAACTGGGGATTCAGCTTGAGTTGTAAATCCCGGGAAATGGCTTGTGGCAATATATTGTTAGCAGATGCTTCAAAATACCTCTGCATGAAACTCGGTGATATGCGAAAAACGGGTGCGCCCTTTTGGACGTGGCTGGGAGCCGTGCTGCTGGGGCCGTTTTTACCGATATTGATGGAAAAAGCGGTTTTGATTTGCTGCTTGAAGTTTCTCCAGAAGAAAGCAATGGATTGGTGTCCATTATTTATGGAGGAATCGGTGGATGGTTTTTGGCTTTGGTCATGTCATCAGCCTGGCTTTCCATACGTCTCGGACAGGCTGCTCGTCGGGGGTTGCTATTCCTAGGCTTGTTCATTTCAGGAATACTCATTTCGATCTCATGGGGATTTCCTGCATGCAGCGTTCTGGTTAGGTTGATCAACTGACTCTCCGTCGCCGTCGAATTGGGACTTGTTCTTCATCATATTTTCCGCAAGCTTAACCAGGAATGCGGGTCAGGCTGCACATATATGACAAATATCTTCTAAGTGCCATGACGTGATAAAATGCGCTTGGGGCTTGAATGCGGATAGTGCTTGGCTTGATCGGCTATTTTCCGATGCAGGTGGTAAGCGTCAAGCCAAGCCCCTTATGGAAAGACTGGTCATAGGTCATGGGGATCGTAGCATCGTGCTATGACGGAGAGTATCTACGACGCGAGCCAGAC
>JAYVQB010000135.1:0-9256 GCA_043757085.1 Verrucomicrobiota bacterium | reverse complement strand
AACCCAGTCCCACACTCCAGTCTTCCCACTTCTCCGATTTGGCCAGCGCCTTCTCGGCGGCGGCACGATCCACTTGCAGCAAAGCTATCTGCCGGTCCGGCCTGCGCTGAATGGCGAGCCGGGAATCGCGGGCGACCTGCTCGTGATCGAAGCTGGAATTGATGCCGCCTGAGACAGCGATCTTTGCCGTCGGATCACGCCCCAGCAATTGGTTCAACTCAGCGGCAGTCGAGTCCTCCTCGGCAGCCAGCGTGGCTTGGCCCAGCCTGGCTTTTTGCAATTCGATCTTCGCAAGATTCAAATCCGTTTCTGGCACCTCACCCGTCTTGGCGCGTTTCTCGGACAGCGTGACGAGTTTTTCCACCGTGGCCTGAATGTCGAGGATGGTGCGGTATTTTTCGGCAATGAGTTGGAGCGTGCGCGCCCGCTCCAACACTTGCCCCGCCAGCTCCCGTTCTTTGTTGCTGATCTCTGCCGCTGCCAGAGCGATGTCCACACGCGCCACATCTTTTGCACGAGCCAGCCGCGAAGTGATGGGGAAGCGCTGCTTGAACCCGGTGGAGAAATTGTATTCCCCGCCCTTCGCATTTTGCTGGCTCAAATCGAACTCCGGATTGGGATGCAAGCCCGCCTGAATCAACTTCGCCTCCGCCTGTGCGATGGCGAAACGAGCAGCCGCCAGATCGCGATTGGCCGCCAATGCGCGACCCACGGCTTGCATTGGAGTCAGCGTGAGTGCTGTGTCGGCCCAAAGCGATGAGCCAGTCGCGAGCAGTATGATGGCAAAGCCCGAAGGCCAATGAAGAACGTGCATGAGGTTTGTTTTTTGTTGCTGTTTTTTTTATTTTCTGATTTTGGGCGCGGTGGTGCCGGAAGGGTTTATAGCTCGTTCAGTTCATCGGGCATTCGCCGCGCTTCGCTTTGAAGGCACCGGTGACTTTTCGGTGACTTTCTTAAGATGCTTTTGCCTGTCTTTGTTGTAGTCCTGGAGGCAATTCTTTCAGCTTGTAGATGTTTAGCGCCGTTTGCCGCGGTGCTTGCTGCGGTGCTTGCTGCGGTGCTTGGGGGACGATGCGAATACAGTCGCGGCAACCCCGTTCTTCTCGATGATGGATACTGTCATGCCCTGCCTAACGGCGGTAATCTTGCTGGCTTTCTTATTCACCGTGACTGTGGTGGATTCGGTGACGGCGTAGGACACGGTGCGGCGGCCCTCCATGACCATGATCTTGGAGGGACTCACTCCAATGACTTTGCCGGAAGCATGGGTGCCGGAGTTGGATCGGGAGGATGCTTTGGCCTCGGCACTGGGTGTCGTGGCACAAAGCAGCGCGGCGGCAATGGTTGCTGTGATGAGCGTTTTCATGTTGTAGATATTCTTTCTAATATATGAAACGAAACTTTCGACGCGACCCCTCATTCTTTTTTGCTTGCCGCTGAGAGCGGGGCACGCTCAATGAAGTGGTCGCAGTTTCTTTTCCAAAATCTTGCGCGCCCGGTGAACGCGCGTTTCGACCGCCTTGGGACTGCATCGCAATATTTCGGCGCACTCTTGTTGCGAGCGGCCTTCGAGTGCGAAGAGGACGAGCGCGCTCCGAAGATCGGGAGGCAGTTGCGAAATCTCAAGCCCCAAGTGGTCAAGCGCCTCACGGCTCTCGACTTCTTTGTCCGGGGAGACAACGGTTACGCCGTGCGTGAAACTTTGGGTTTCGAGATCGGCCTCGGTGAATGATTGTGTCATCCGGGCTTCTCGATGGCGTCGGCTTCGCGCATAGTCGCGGCACAGATTCAACGCGATGGAATAGAGCCATGTGACGAACTTCGCCTTGGGCTTGAACTGATTGATGCCGAAATAGCAGCGCACGAAAGTTTCCTGTAAAAGATCGCGCGATAATTCTTGATCCCCTGTGCTGCGATAAATCACCCCAAAAAGCGGCCCTTTGTATTTGCCCATCAGTTCGTCCAGCGCGCGTTCGTCTCCCGCTTGGAGCGCACGCACCGCGTCGAGATCGGGATCGGTCGGCGGCATGGCTACTGTAGCATTCCGGACGCAATCTTCATTTGGATGGTGGCGCGGCTTTCAAGGCATCGGCAGTGCTTTGAAGAAGCCGGTCGTATTGCTCGGTCGTCAGCACAGGCTTCATTTCAAAGACGTGCTCCAGGACAGCGGACTGCAATTCGCCGTGCGCTTGATGGATTTGCTTCACCGCATCGCGAACGCGCGGCGAGTCGCCCTTGTCCGTGCGAAGAGCTTCGGCGAGAACCTGAACGCCAGCGCGGATTTTTTCATCCAGTTGGTTCTTTCTATCGCTGAACCTGTGTTCAATGTCATGAAGTTTGGCGGACTGCTCTTTAGTCAACTGGAGCTGCTGGTGAATCCAGTAGTGTTGCTCAATGGCATCCACGCGCCCGCGCTGTCGAGCCAGCCTGCAACCGACGTAACACGCCACTCCGGCCACCACAGCGACCAAAAGTATGAAGATGAGAATGCGACTCCAGGATTTCATAGCCTTTCTGCCAACAACAGGGTCGAAGGAAGCGACGGCGCTGCTTCAGTAAAGACCTCCATGCCCAAGTTAATTTGTCGCAATGCCGGGTCATTGGCAGGTAAAAACCAAGCCAGGCAAAGTCCCAAGGCTCCAGCCATCGCTACCGTTCCCCACGCAACAGGCCGTCCCGAGATGAGTGCTGCCAACTCATCCACCCATGACCACAACGGAGCCTGCTGCCTTGTGCGAATCGTGCGCCACACGGAGACCTCAAGATTCGAAGGCGGCGAAGGAAGCGGTCGGCTGGCGAGTTTCCTCAGCAAATGGTCGAGATCATCAGTTTTCATGTATCGGATTGAACGAGCGGAGACTTCTATTCCCTGAAACTTTCTAATTTTAATTGAGTCGGCATTGATCCTTGCGCCCCAATGTTTGGGAATAAGTTCAGTTCATAGGACATTCGCCGAGCTTTACTTTGAAGGCTCCGGCGACCTTGCCGCCGGTGCCGGTGTTTGCTTTGGGATCAATGCCATCGCGCTTCATGTCGGCTTCGGCGGCGTTGGTGGCGAGCGTGCCGGGCGGGCAATCATACCAGCCGGGATCACTGCCATCGGCGGGCAGCGAGTCACGCACCTTCAAGATGGTGAACATGCCGCCCATCGTGATGTAATCATATTTGCCGGGGCCACCGACCATGGGCAACGAGTTAGGCGGCACTTTCATACCCATATCTCCCATGTCGCCCATCCCGGTTGTGCCCATGCTCATGTAACCGGGGACGAGTTTGCGGATCTTCTTATTCAAGCCGTCTTCATTCATGCCGATGACATTGCCAAACTTATGCCCCATCTGCGTCATGACGTGGTGCAGCATGTGGCAATGCATGACCCAATCGCCGGGTTCATCAGCCACGAACTCGACGGTGCGGGTGCTGCCGGTGGGCATGTGGACGGTGGTCTCCGGCCATTGCCCCGCGACAGGAATCTGCCCGCCATCAGTGGCGACGACCGTAAAGTAGTAGCCGTGCAGATGGATCGCGTGATGGCTCATGGTGCTGAGATTGCCGATGCGGATGCGCACTTTCTCGCCCTTCTTCGCCACGATCGATTCTGTCGCCGGGAAGCTGCGCGCATTAAAGGTGAAGACATTCATGTCTGTCATCTCGTTGGGGTCAGGCCGACGGGCGCCGACTTCGATCTTCCATTCGGAAAGCATGTAGGCGTAGTCGCGGTCAGGCGGGTTTTTCTCCGGCTCTTTGGGATGAATGATGAAGAGGCCCATCATGCCAAGCTGCATCTGGGTCATCTCATCGTGATGGCTGTGATACATGCAGGTGCCGTGCTGCTTGAGCGGGAATTCATACATGTAAGTCTCGCCGGGCTGAATGGCCTTCTGACTCACACCGCCGACGCCATCCATGCCGCTGGGCAGATAGACGCCGTGCCAATGAACGGTCGTGGGTGCTTCCAGGCGGTTGGTCACATAGATGCGAACTTTGTCGCCTTCTTGCGCTTCAATCGTAGGGCCATGCACGCGACCGTTGTAGCCCCAGCATTCGGCGACGAGGCCGGGCGCAAACTCATGCGTGACTGGCTCGGCGATGAGATGGAAGACCTTCCAACCATCCACCATCTTCCACGGCAAAGTTTTGCCGTTCGGTGTGATGACGGGTTTGTAAGTGATGCCTTGTGGGGCAAAGATTTCCGTCTTGCCCGTGCTCACCGCTTTCATCGTGGCGGCCTTGGGTGCGGGCGCCGCGCCCTTCATGGCGCTCATGTCGTGGGCAGCATGCTCAGCGCGCGGGTCTGCGCCACGGGCGGCATTTTTTAAGAACAAGCCGGAGCCGACCAGTGCTGCGGCACTGGTAACTAGTTGGCGGCGTGTGATGGAATCAGGTAATGTTTGTTTCATGATAACAGTGGTTTGAGGGTTTAATGATTCGGGTGTGCATCTTTCATTTCTGCGGAGGATGGTTTCACGGAAGTTGTCGTGGGCTTCATGGCACCATCAATGCGCCCGCCCACAGCCCGCTCCAGCGCTACCCGCGCCAGCCAGTAGTCGCGAACTGTCTCCACAGTGTTGCGTTCCGCGCGCGCCTCCCGCTCCTTTGCCGCCAGAAGTTCAAAACTCGATTTCTGCATCGCATTATAATGAAGCAAGGTTTCACGCAGAATGTCCTGTTGGTTCGGTAGCAGTTTTGTTTTGGCAAATTCTGCAGCACCACGCGCCGCGACCAGTGCCGCATGAGCCTCGCGCACTTGCGAGCGAATATCATTCTCCAGCGCAGCAATCTCGTGCAGAGACTGTCGATGCTCGGCAGAAAGTTTAGCGACTTCGGCACTGCCTCGATGAAATAATGGCAACTCAATGTCCGCCGTCGGCCCGGTGAATTGCGTGCCACCATCGCGCTCCGTATCCACGCCAAGCTTGAGGCCAGGGATGAGTCGCGTCTTCTTTTTCAATTTCAAGGCCGCTTCAAACTGCTCGGCCTTGATGCGCGCCATGGCCAGGTCAAGCCTTTGCGCCCCTGCGCGTTGTTCGAGTTTACTAAGAGAAGGATCGCTGCCGGGAATCTCGGGAAGAAGCGGAACGACACGCCAGCCTGTTTCGCTCACGCCCATGAGCCGTTGCAGTTTTTCATGCTGGCTCTGTGCCTGTGCTGCGGACTTTTTGATTTCCAGCTCAACCTCAAGAGAGCTAGTTTGCTGCATCTTCAATTCAAGATCGTTGATATTGCCGGCGGCGTGCAGTCGCTGGGCGAGTTCAGCAGCCGTATTCTGCACTTCACCGACAGCCTTCAGGCGTTGCAGCAGATTCTCCTCGCCCTGTAGCATGTAGAACGCCTCGCGCGATTCATTGCCCAAGTCCAATATTTCACGCGTAATGCGCTGCCGCGTCTGGTCGAGTTGAAATTGCGCGATTTTCCTCCGTGGCAAAAGCAGCAGCAGATCGAGAATTTCTTGGGTTAATCCTAATTCTGGATTGCTTCTGCGGCCCGGACTGGTGAAGCGTAAACTGGCAGCAAGCGACGGATTTTGTGGCATGACCGTCAGCGCGAATTCTGCCTGTGAAACGCCGAGTTCTTCCAAGGTCCCGCGCAGATGCCGGTTGTTCACCAGTGCGATTTGCGCGGCGGAGTCTGCCGTGAGCGGCTTTCGCAGCAGCGCATCAGTCGCGCTTTTTGGCAAAGCGAAATCAGCACCGGTGCGGCCTTGCATGTCCTTGCGCACCCGTTCTGTAAGTTTGCTGGAATCGGTTGAGACGCATGATGTCAGCAAAAAGAGGGGACAGAGAAAGAAAAAATGTCTTGGCATATTATATTTGGATTGGGTGTTGAATCACATGGTTGAGCTGTCTGTTTTCAGATGTTGCAGTTCTGCCTTCAAAACCTGCCGCGCGCGGTAGATGCGCGTCTCCACAGCCTTTGCCGTGCAATCGAGAGCGGCGGCGATGTCTTCATAACTCATATCCTCATAGGTGAAAAGTTCCAACGCTACGCGCAGATCGTGGGGCAGTTTCCCCACGGCGCGTTGCACAGCGCGGGTGATGTCAGCTTGAGAAAGAGCGGCATCCGGGCTGGCGCAAACTGCGGCAGGCTCCATTTCTGATTCCTGCAAAACATCCAGAGACTCGGATGGATGACGTGAACGCCAACGGTGATGGTTGCGCGCGAGATTTGCCGCTATGCGCAAGAGGTATCCGGCGAAAGGTGCGTTTGCTTTGAATCGGGTTCGGCTGTGATAGAGCTTCACAAAAGTCTCCTGTGCGAGATCGCAAGCTGTGGTGTGGTTGCCCGTCATACGCAATAATAGTGAGGCGACGCGCTGTTGCCAGCGCGTCATGATTTCATTCAATGCGAGGTCTTCCCCTGCTGCAAGCCGCTGCATTGCGGCCACGTCTGCGTCCGTCATGTTGGTGCGGAAGAGTGTTGGAAATCCTGCACATGCTGGCGCGAGGTGAGGATGTCAGGCAGCACCTTTTGGAGAAAAGCGCGGCCAGCCTCCGGCTTCATGGCTGCCGCGGTATCCAGAACATGCTGGAGCGTTTTGCGTAGGCAGTCCGCGCGCGCGGCCTCGTAGTCGCGCAGGACGGTTTGAGCTTCCTCGGTCATAGTGGGGCTGGCTCGCAATGTCTCCGTTAAAAGTGCCGTGGATTTCGCAATCTGTTGGCACATGACATTGCACTGCGGGACATAGGCTTCATGCAATGCGCATACTTTGGCGAATTCATGGGCACTCAGTGCATAATCATGCTGCATCCATGCCAAAGCATCCGCAGGATTGGACAACGCCATGTTGCATTCTGCGCATTTTTCCGAGGCCCGATAACCGGAAAGCCAGTGGCTGGAAAAATATCCAATAATACTGAGCAACAACACTGCTATAAAGATGGGCCAGCCTGATTTCATGGCGCGGGATGCTTGGCAAGTGGGTTGATGAAATGGGCATAGGCACGGGCATTCATGTCTGGCGAAGGACTGGGCGGCATGATGGTGCCGATGAAAAGCCCGATGAGCAGCGCAAGCGAACAAGCGGACGCGGCAGGCAATGGATGGCAGAGAGGGTTGAGCAAGTTATTGAACCATCCCCAACGCGCTGCCCGGCGCGTGTTGTCGGCATGGATGCTTCGCCACACATCGTGTCGGAAAGAAGGTGGCAGTTCCACATTTTTACGCCCCTGCTCCAGCAATTTATTTAGTTGGTCGTCATTCATCTTAGGTGTGCGCCCGTCCGATATTCACGGGCGGGCGCGGTGGTTATATTTTTGTCAGCATTGATCTAGTGTTTGACCCGCTAATTTTGTTTTATCGGGCCGTCACAGGGCAAGACACCACAATGCTCAGAAACCCTTGGATTTTTTTATTCATTCAGATGTTGTTCACGGTTTGTGGCTCGTTTGTTGTGTAGAGCAAGTTGCATATTCAAACCTTTGCCGAACGTGGAATAAGGGAAAGGGCAAGGAGATCAAGATGCTGCCGCCGTCATTTGCCCTTGTTAGGTTTGCGGGATCCGAATTCAGCGAGATTTCAGAAGACGCAAGGCATTGGCAATCACCAAAAGCGTTGCTCCGGTGTCCGCAAGAATCGCCAGCCAAAGACTCGCGTAACCTACAAGTGCGAGCACGAGAAACACGGTCTTCAGCACCAGAGCAAATCCGATGTTGAACTTGATGATGCCGACCGTGCGACGACCGAGGGCGATGGCTTCGGCGACTTTGGTCAGATCGTCCTTCATGAGCGCCATGTCGGCGGTCTCGATGGCGGTGTCGCTGCCGATGGCTCCCATCGCGATGCCGACGCTGGCGAGCGCGAGCGCGGGAGCGTCGTTCACGCCGTCGCCGATCATGCCGACGTATTGATGCTCGGCCATGAGGCGCTTGATGTGCTCGATTTTCTGCTCGGGCATGAGGTCGCCATACGCTTCGTCGATGCCTGCTTCTTTGGCGATGGCAGTGGCGGTGCGTTGATTGTCGCCGCTGAGCATCACGACTTTTTCCACGCCGACTTCGTGAAGACGCTTCAGTGCATCGCGCGCCTCGGGACGGATGGCATCGCCGATGCTGAGGATGCCCAACGCTTCTCCTTTGCATCCGTCATGCGGCAAATGGCCGAGAACCGCGAGCGACTCGCCACGCGCTTCGATCTCGGCGAGCTTCGCCTCAACCTCGGGCGAGCAAACGCCGCGCTCGTGAGCAAGGGCGTGATTGCCGATGAAATGTGGATGGCCGTCGATGCTGGCGGTTGCGCCGCGCCCGGTGAGGGATTGGTAGTCCGAGGCTGGCGCGACTTCGATGCCGTGTTGCTTCGCGGCCTCGACAACAGCCTGCGCAAGCGGATGCGAGGAATGGTGATCGATGGCGGCGGCGCGGCGCAGCACTTCCTCTTCGGTCATGTCCGTGAGCGTGAGGATGCCCGTCACCTTTGGCTTGCCTTCGGTGATGGTGCCGGTTTTGTCCATGGCGAGCGCCCGCAGCCTGCCCACTGCTTCCAATACAGCTCCGCCTTTGATCAAGACGCCGCGCCTTGCCATGGCGGTGAGGCCGGAGACAATCGATACGGGTGTGGCGATGACCAGCGCGCACGGACACGCGATGACGAGCAGCACGAGGCCGCGATAAAACCACACCAGCCATGCGCTGTGAAAAAACAGCGGCGGCACGAGCATGACGAGCAGCGCGATGAGCATCACGACGGGCGTGTAGTAGCGGGCGAAAACATCGACAAAGCGCTGCGAAGGGGCTTTCTGCGATTGGGCTTCTTCGACCAGATGAATGATCTTGGAGATGGTGGTGTCGGCAAAGCCTTTGGTGGTGCGCACCTCCATTGAGCCGCCACCGTTGATGGTGCCAGCAAACACGGTGTCGCCAGGCTTTTTGTCCACAGGCATGGACTCACCGGTGATGGGAGCTTGATTGACAGAAGACTCGCCGGTTTCGACGACGCCATCGAGCGGGATGCGCGCGCCGGACTTGATGGCGATGATGCTTCCGACGGCGACTTGCTTCACTGGAACTTCGCGGAACTTGTCGCCATCCTTGAGTAATGCGGTTTCCGGCGTGAGCTGCATGAGCGCCTGCACAGCCTTGCGGGCACGGGCAAGGCTGAAGGCTTCAAGCAGTTCCGAAAGCGCGAACAGAAAGGTGACGGCGGCTCCTTCCGACCATTGATGTATTATCAGTGCTCCCGTGACGGCGAAAACCATGAGCACGTTCATGTCCAGCGAGAATCGCCGCAGTGCCCGCCATGCCTTGGGTGCCACAAACCAGCC
>JAYVQB010000134.1:0-2395 GCA_043757085.1 Verrucomicrobiota bacterium | reverse complement strand
CATCAGCCTCGATACCGCGCAACGCCAAGCCGTAGAACACGGAGAAACCTACGAACGAGAGGTCGCGCTCTACATCATCCACGGACTGCTTCATCTCGCCGGATGGGATGACCACGAAGAATCCGAGCGCAACGCAATGCATGCGCAGCAGATGAAAATTCTCACCGCCTCAATCGAAGTAAAAAAGTAGAACGACTTTCAAAATCGTTAAACGTTAAACGATTTTAAAAAATCGATCTACTCTGCCGCGCCTTCGCGATTCCGAATGATCTTCTCCACGGCATTCTCCGTGATGGTGTTACCTTTGGAATCGCGACCCTTGATCGCCAGCTCAGCGAAATTGTATTCGATCACCAGATTCCTCAGTCGCGGCTTGGGCTGAAGATGAATCAGCAACTTCTGCGCGTTGCTCTCCTCCTCCGTTTCATGCCGCGCAAAGTAAAGCACCTTGGTGCCGGGCGTCCCGATGGTCAGCGCATACTCCTTGTCGCGTGTCACGCCGCCGACTTGGAAACGTTTGCCGTAAATGCGCCCTTGTTTGCCATCGCGATAGATCAACGAATAGACCGCCTGTTCGTCGCGCTTGAAAATGTTGATATAGCACGGATTCTTCCCGACGTGGAATTTCGGGGCGACCTTGACCACGCTCATCGAACCATCGCGCGTGATGAAAAGAACCTCGTCCATGCTGGAACATTTCGCGACCGGCTCCCCTTCCTTCTTCAGACCATATCCGGCAAAGCCTTCTTTGGCATCGAGGTAAAGCGTCTCATCCGCCAGCGCCACTTCCGCAGCAGCGACTCGCTCCAATCCGCTTTTCGGAATCTTGGTGCGACGCTCGCGCCCCTTGCTGTAAACCTCTTTCAATCGCTCAAAATATTTCACCGCATAGCTCGTGAGCCGCTTGAGGAAGCGCCGCACTTCCTCCATGTTTTCTTCCAGCGTTTTGATCTGCTTGTCGGCCTCGAACGAATTGAACTTGGAGATGCGCTTGATCTTGATCTCCGTGAGCTTGGCGATGTCGTCTTCCGTGATCTCCCGCCGCAATAGCCCCAGATATGGCTTTAGCCCCTTCCAGATCGCGCCGATAACCCCGTCCCAGGTGGTCTGCTCTTCGATGTCGCGGTAGATGCGTTTCTCAATAAAGATTTTCTCCAGCGAACTGAAGTGCCATTTCTCCTCCATCTCGCCCAGTTCGATTTCCAGTTCCCGCTTGAGAATCTGCTTGGTGTGTTCCGCCGATTCTTGGAGCAACTCCGTGACACTGATAAAGCGCGGCTTGTCATTCTGAATGACCACCGCATTCACGCTGATGCTGACCTCGCAATCCGTGAACGCATAGAGCGCCTGCATGGCCTGCTCGGGATCGGTGCCACTGGGAAGATGAACGAGGATCTCCACGAACTCCGCCGTGTTGTCCTCGACCTTTTGCACCTTGATCTTGCTCTTTTCATTGGCAGCGACAATCGAGTCCTGAATGCTGCCAGCCGTCGTGCCGAAGGGAATCTCCGTGATGCGAAGGATGTTGCGTTTGGGCATCTGCTCAATCTTCGCGCGCACTCGCACTCGCCCGCCGCGTTTGCCATCGTTGTAGTCATTCGCATCCAGAATGCCGCCTTGCGGAAAATCAGGAAAAATCTCGAACGGTTCTCCGCGCAGCGCGGCAATGGACGCATCGCACAACTCAATAAAATTGTGCGGCAAGATTCGGCAAGACAATCCCACCGCAATGCCCTCCACGCCTTGAGCGAGCAGCAGTGGAAATTTCACTGGCAGCGTCACTGGCTCCTTGTTGCGACCGTCATAACTCGCCGACCAAGCCGTGACCTTGGGCGAGAACGCGACATCCACCGCGAACTTGCTGAGACGCGCCTCAATGTATCGTGGCGCAGCAGCATTGTCGCCCGTGAGGATGTTTCCCCAGTTCCCCTGCGTATCAATCAACAAGTCCTTTTGCCCTAGTTGCACCATGGCGTCGCCAATGCTCGCGTCACCATGCGGATGATATTTCATGGTGTTGCCCACCACGTTCGCGACTTTGTTATAGCGTCCATCATCCAGTTCATGCAGCGAATGCATGATGCGCCGCTGCACCGGCTTGAACCCGTCATCAATGTGCGGCACCGCCCGCTCCAGGATCACATAGCTCGCGTAATCGAGGAACCAGTCGCCATAGAGTTCATCCACCATCTTGGTATGGGGAGCCACCGCAGGCGTCGGGGTCGCGGGCAGATCAGGCTGATTGTCAGATTTGGAATTGGGCACGTTCGGAAGCGGAAAAATTCAGGGCATTCAACTAGCATGAGCATCCGCGCAGTAAAGGGCAATGTGATCCTCGGTGCGATTTCGCATCGTCGTTTGACAACACACACGTTTTTTCATGACCTTACTCCCC
>JAYVQB010000133.1:0-2400 GCA_043757085.1 Verrucomicrobiota bacterium | reverse complement strand
AAAGCAGGGCGGGGGAGGCAGTTGCAATTGGATAAGAAGCCTGCGCCGCAAAAGGAAATGATATTTGGTGAAGGCGATCTGTTTGCCTCAAGTAGCGTAGGCTTGCAGCCTGCGACGAGTTCATCGGGCATTCTGCCCGATGAAGCTGCGGTTAAAACGCCCACAACACCAGTCGCAGGCGAGACGCCCGCGCTACTTTCCATTCACCAAGTCCCGCATCATTACGAACTCGTCCGCACGCAGTCCGAGCGCGAGCGCTGGTTGAAGAAACTTGCGCAGACGAAATCATTCTGCTTCGACACGGAGACCGACAGTCTCGACACGCACTCCACGCGACTGCTTGGTGTCGCATTCTCAGCATCAGCGCATGAAGCGGCTTACTTCGTGATGCCGCCAGAGCGCTCTGGTTGCATGGAAGTTCTGGATGAACTAAGGCCGTTGCTTACTCGCGGCGACATCGAGAAGATCGGGCACAACTTGAAGTTCGATCTCAATGTCCTGCTCGCGCACGGCGTTGAAGTTAGCGGGCCATTCTTCGACACGATGCTCGCTCATGCCTTGATCGAGCCGGACCAGCGGCATGGTATGGATTACCTAAGTGAACGCTATCTTGGTTACACACCGATTTCCATTAAGTCGCTCATAGGTGAAAAGAAAAGCGCGACGCCGCAACTCAGCATGGCGGAAGTGCCAGTGGAGCTGCTCGCGGAATATTCCGCCGAAGATGCGGACGTGACACTCCAGCTTGCCGAAGTGATGCGGCCTGAACTTGAGAAGCTGCATCAGCACCGCGTCTTCTATGACATTGAAGCCCCACTGCTGCCCGTGCTGGCGGACATGGAACACGCGGGAGTGAAGATTGATGTGGCTGCGTTGCACGAGTTCGGTCTGGATCTGGAGAAGCAGGCGGCGGTTCTTGCGCAGCGCATCCAAGGTTACACCGATTGGCCGTTTAACTTGAACTCGCCAAAACAGTTGGGCGAAGTTTTGTTTGATCACCTCAAACTGGCTGACAAACCAAAGAGAACTGCGACAGGACAGTATCAAACTAACGAGCAAACCTTGCAGACCTTACAAGGCAAGCATCCTATCATCGAAGATATCCTAAGTTATCGCGAAGTCACCAAGCTCAAGAGCACTTATGTGGACGCACTGCCGGAGACTGTTAATTCGCGCACGGGACGAGTGCATACGACGTTCCATCAACTTATGGCCGCGACGGGGCGCATGGCGTCGAGCGATCCTAATTTGCAGAACATTCCTATCCGCACCGCGCAGGGACGCGAGATTCGCAAGGCCTTCGTGCCAGAGCGCGAGGGCTGGGTGTTGCTCAGCGCGGATTACTCGCAAATCGAACTGCGCGTCATGGCTGCCATCAGTGGCGATGAAGCGATGGTCGAGGCGTTTCAGCGCGGGCTGGACATTCACGACGCCACTGCTGCGCGCGTCTATGGCGTGGAGTTGAAGGATGTCCTGCCGGAGATGCGTCGCACGGCAAAGATGGTGAACTTCGGTATTATCTATGGCATCAGCGCATTCGGCTTGAGCCAGCGACTCGGCATCCCGCGCGGTGATGCCACCAAGATTATTGACAGTTATTTCCATCAATATTCCGGTGTGCGGGAATACATTGAGCGCGAGGCGCGGGAAGCTCGGGAGCGCGGTTATGTCATGACGCTCACGGGTCGTCGGCGTTATCTGCGCGACATCGGTTCAGCCAACCAAACCATTCGTGCCGCAACTGAGCGCGTGGCCATCAATGCCCCGATTCAAGGCACCGCCGCCGACATGATCAAGATCGCCATGGTCAAAGTCCATGCCGCGCTGCGCGATGCGAAACTGGAGACCCGCATGTTGCTGCAAGTGCATGACGAACTGCTCTTTGAAGTCCCGGAGTCAGAGTTGGAGATTGCTAGGCCCATCATCATTCATTGCATGAAAGAAGCGCTGCCGTTGCGAGTTCCGGTTCTGGTGGAGACAGGTATCGGAAAGAACTGGCTGGAGGCGCATTGATTGGGTAAGTTTCGTAGATAAACGGCCATGTTTGAAACCCGTCAGCAAAAGCTTCTCCCGCGCCATCACTTTGTGCGGCGTCAGCTGGCGTCGCTGTTGCTGGGGCTGTCCACACTTGCGGTGGCGCTGGGCATCGGTGTGGCGGGCTATCATTGGATTGCCGGACTGTCGTGGGTGGATGCGTTGCTGGATGCTTCCATGATTTTATCGGGCATGGGGCCGGTTAGTCCGTTGCCGTCGGATGCGGCAAAAATTTTTGCATCGGCTTACGCGCTGTTCAGCGGTGTGGTTTTCATTTCGGTCATGGCCATCATTTTAAGTCCGTCGATGCATCGCTTGCTGCATAAGTTTCATGTGGATGAAGACAGTTGATTTTATTTGATCGAA
>JAYVQB010000132.1:0-9333 GCA_043757085.1 Verrucomicrobiota bacterium | reverse complement strand
TGCAAGTCCGCCCAAGCCATCGGCCAGGCATTGAAACGAAATCCCTTCGCGCCGAAAGTTCCCTGCCATCGCGTCATCAGTTCCTCGCTGAGCATCGGCGGTTATTCTGGCGCAACTTCCGGTGAGAAGATCAAACGCAAACTGAAACTCCTTGCCAGTGAGGGCGTGCGATTTGAAAACGGTGCGCTGGCTGACCATGCGCGTGTTTACAATTTCTCGGGAAATTAACATTGGGCTTCGGAAGTTGAAGCTCCAGCTTCGACAGCGTCCGGCGGGTCTCGAGACCCGCCGACCTCTGACGGGACAAGAGTCCCATCTTCCAATTGCATTCTCTATGCTGTTACATTCTTCTTTTTAAGTTGAAGCGATTGCGCGGACACTTCCACGCGTCCATCATAAATGACATGCTCCGCTTCCACCCCATCTACCAAACCCGCGTCTGGGGTGGACGTCGCCTGGAGACTTTGCTCGGAAGGACGCTGCCGGACGCCCAGCCCTATGGCGAAAGTTGGGAACTCTGCGACCGGCCCGAAGCTCAGAGCATGGTCGCGGAAGGGCCGCATCAAGGCCTGACCTTGCATCAACTTTGGACGGAACATCGCGAAGAAATTTTCGGGCGGAGGCATCGCGATCATCCGTCGCAGCGCTTTCCCATTCTCTTGAAAATTCTCGACTGCTGCGAGGTGCTGTCGCTTCAAGTGCATCCTCCGACTACTGTCGCCACAAAGCTCGGTGGCGAGCCGAAAACAGAAATGTGGTTCGTTGCTCATGCGGACAAGGGCGCGCAAATTTACGCGGGGCTGAAGCGTGGGGTAAAGCGCGCCGCCTTTGAAGAAGCCCTGCGCAGCGGGGGCGTTGCGGACTTGGTTCATTCCACGGAACCTAAAGCGGGCGAGTTTATGTTTGTCGAATCTGGTCGCATTCACGCGCTTGGTGCCGGCTTGTTAGTCTATGAAATTCAACAGAACAGCGACACCACTTATCGTGTCTTTGATTGGAATCGCTCCGGGCTTGATGGTCAGCCGAGGGCGCTGCATGTGGCTGAATCGTTACAGTGCATCGACTACGTGGACTTCGAGCCAACGATGCAATCACCCGCCGCCGATGGCGCACTCGTGAAGTGTGATTACTTCGTGACCCGACGGGCGACTTTAACGCCGGGGCAATCCACGACGATCAAGCCCGAGGAAGATGACTTCATCTGCATCGCCGTGGTGCGCGGGTCGGGCAAGATTGGCGTCAGTGAAATACGCAGCGGAGATTTTATGCTGTTGCCGACGAATCTGTCAATGAGCCGGATTGTTGCCGGAGTTGACGGGTTGGAGTGGCTGGAGATTACGTTGCCTGAAACGGCAAGCGAGACGCATGCCCTACATTAACTTCAGCCGATACCGATCCTTGCTGCATGACAGCTTGAGCTTGGCCCCATATGCCTGACTTAGCAGTGCACTGGTGAGCACCTTTCCCTTCTCGCCGCTTGCGAGAGTCTTCCCATCTTTCATCAACAACACTCGATTAAAGCACGGAAGTATCTCCTCGACGTGATGCGTCACCAGCACCAGTGACGGCGCGCCGCGCTGGGCGGCAAAGTTTTGCAACCAAGTGAGAAAATGCTCCCGCGCCACGGGATCGAGTCCGGCGCAGGGTTCGTCGAGAATGAGCACCTGAAACTTAGCCATCAATGCGCGACAGATAAGTATCTTCTGTCGCTCGCCTTGGGAAAGCACGCCCCAGCGTGAATCCACCAGATGCGCGCAGCCGAAGCGCTTGAGCAGCGCGCGCGCCTCCCTGACTAAAGCTGGTTTCACATCGCCGATCAGATTGATCATCGCCTCGCGCCCGCTGACCACGGCATCAATCACCAGTTCACCCGGCTCCAGATAAAAGGTTAGCGTGCTCGCGACGAGGCCGATGTGTTTGCGCACCTCGCGCCAGTCGGCCTCGCCGAACCGTGCATCGCCCACATCAATCTCGCCCGACGTGGCCATGTCGTAACCGGTGATCAAATTAATGAGCGAGGTCTTCCCACAGCCGTTCGGACCAAGGATCACCCAGTGCTCCCCTGCCCTAACCTGCCAGTTGATGTCGTCCAGAATAAGACGCGAGCCGCGTTCAAACCGGAGGCTCTCGACAGAGAGGACTGGGTGGGTAACAAGTTCACTTAGGTTCAGCATTTCCCGCCGAGGTTAGCGCGGGACCCCGATCGCCGCAAGCTGGCTTGAATCGCCTGCATCCATCCAGCCTGATCTATCTCGTTAGCACGCTAATCCTTATTATGTTTTTAATGAAAAAACAGGCCTCAAATGAGGATGCGGAAAGAACTGTCTTGCTTTTTACGCAACTACGAACTGCTCGATTTGGCGTCATACACTCTGAGCCAAAGCAAAAGCAACAGAAGCCCTTGTTCACCGTAAAATGCAAGTCGGAGGAAAGCAACAGAACTACCGCACAGTAAAAGCAAGCCAGACAAAAGAAAAGGGAAAGCCAAGAGAAAACTGGCAAACCCGATCCATCGTATCGATCCCGACTTTTTTCGTGAATACAAAATGTAAGTTGTTGCGGCAAAAAATGCCACTATGACAGCCGAAGGCACATAGGCTAACACAGAGACATCGCGTGGCCCAAATGAATTCGCCATTCTAACCCCAAAAAGCATCGGATCAATAATTCTCACAGACTCGCCGATTGCTATGACTGTGAAAGCTATCAGTGCGATCCTGTATCGCTTCGCAGTGTGTTCCCAAGTTGCGAACACAATCACCAATCCGAGAAAATACTCGATAAAGCTCCAAGTTGATAGTCGAATGTCACCCATGTTGTTGAAATCGCATTATTTTTACCCAAATATTCGCCTAACGCGAGAGGCTAGCGAGGTCACAACCCGGAAATCGTGTCATCCAGCGCCGCGATTAATTCCTTGATCGTCGCCTCGGTCTCGTCGCCCATATTGGAGATGCGGAACGTCTGACCTTTGATTTTGCCGTAGCCGCCGTCAATGGCGAGGTTGTGACGCTTCTTGAGGGAGCTGACAAAGTTCGCGACATCGAATCCGTCCTTGTTCTTCACGCAGGTGAGTGACTTACTGCGGAAGCCATCGGGCGCGAAGAAATCGAAGCCGTGTTTCCGCACCCATTCGTGCACCATGGCGTTGAGCTTGGCGTGACGCGCGTAGCGGTTGTCGAGACCTTCGGCGAAGAATTTGTTCAATTGATGCTGCAATCCGTAGATGAGCGAGATGCAGGGCGTGCTGGGCGTCATGCTGGTTGCGCCATTTTTTTGGAACTCGATGAAGTCAAAATAGTAGCCGCGATCTGCGATGGTCTTGGCGCGGGCATAGGCGGCCTCGCTCGCGGCGAAGAGCGCCATGCCGGGCGGCATCGCGAAAGCTTTCTGGCTGCCGGTGAGCAGCACGTCGATGCCAAGGGCGTCGAAATTCACAGGCACGGTGGTGAAGCTGGAGACAGTATCAACGATGAACATCACATCCGGGAACTTGCTTTTCAGCGCAGCGATTTCTTCAAGAGGGTTGAGCACACCGGTGGAGGTCTCGTTGTGAACGAGTGTGAGAGCATCGAACTCGCCAGTCGCGAGTCTTTCTTCAATCAACGCAGTGGTGATGGGCTGGCCCCATTCGACCTTGAGTTCCGCCGCGTCTTTTCCACAGCGTTTGCTGACGTCGAACCATTTGTCTGAGAACGCGCCGCAACCGCAGTTGAGCACCTTCTTCTTTACGAGATTCCGCAGCGAACCTTCCATGACGCCCCAGGCGGATGAGGTGCTGATATAGACTTGCTGTGTGGTGCCGAACAAGGTCTGGAGCTTGGTCTGGATGTCGGCGTAAAGATTTTGAAAATCCTTACTCCGGTGTCCGATCATTGGTTTGGACATGGCGGCATAGGTGTCCGCAGAAACTTCAACTGGGCCGGGAATGAAAAGTTTGACGTGGTCGCGCATAGGGGCAGACATTTTATAAAGCAACAGACAAGAGGCAACAGGCAAAATAGTGCCGCGCTATTTATCCCACAGAAAATGCTCCAGCCGGATTCGCGTAGCCCTGTCCTTGGCCTCCTTGGCGCGTTCACCGCTAGTCTGAGCAAGACGGTCGGCCATGCGAGCCGCAGAATCCCACTTTTTCTGGCCTTCGAGGATTTCTATCGCCATGAAACCGGCGCGGTAAAGCCAGATGTGCTCCTGTGGTGTGAGGGGTTGCGAGAGACTGGCGGAGAGACATGCCTCAAGGACATCCTGGCAGGCTTCGATGGCCTCATTCGTTTTTCCAAGTCGCTGCAAACTCTGCGCGAGAAGGACGCCGCCCCGTAACCTCCAAAAGCGGCCGACGGATGCGTATTGCGTCACACTGCGAAAGACATTGACCGCTTCTTCAAGTTTCTTGGGATCTTCCCGAACTTGAAGCGCGAGCAACTCACCTTTCTCAACGAGCATGGAGACGAGGCTCTCGCCCTCTGGAGGTGGCCTGGCTGTCAGAAGGCTTTCAATCACAATCAAGGCGTCCGATTCTTTGCCCTGAAGTCTTTTGATGAGCGCCTGCTGCCTGCGAGCCTCGATGGTAAGGGGGCCTCCGCGCTGGGCGACTTCACTGAAGAGATCGAGAGCCTTGTCCAAGTCTTTCGCATTAAGCGTGGACATGGCGGACTTGGCCGCAAAAAATTGCGCCACCTCAGCGAACGGTGATTCGGCGTGCTCATCTTCCACCAGTTCGAATTGCGCCCGCGCCTTGGGAAAATCTTCCTGCCGATAGTAGGACTGGGCAATTTTCATGCGCACTTCGTCACGATACGCTGACTTGGGCCAGCTTTGAATGAACTTCAGTCCCTCCTCTGTTACGCCGACAAAATTTTCCTCCGCCTCCCGCGCCCAGACGCGAGCATAGTCCATTCGCTCCCGCCACTCGGGCGACTTGTCATTGGAAGCAGCAGCAGCATCAAGGGCCGTCTGCGCGGACTTCACACGCGGCGGGAGATCGAGCAGACAGAATTCCGCGAGCGCAATCTGCGCCTCCATCCAGCGAGCATGATGAGGGTAGGATTTGATAAAATCCCGCAGGGCATTCTCAGCGCTGGCATCTCTTTTGGATGCAAGGTTAAGTGCCCGCTCTATCGCCAGATCGGCCACGACTGTGTTGGCATCTGTCGTTGAAGCTGCGTCAGTCCCTGCATCAGGGGGCGACTGCAATTGCGCAACGGCACGCGCGTAAACATCGGGCAAGGATCCTTTCAGTGCCGAGATCCCCATATTGAAAAGTGCGCGCTGCTTCTGCATGATATTGCCCGCAGCATCGGCTGATCGCTGAAACAGTCCGGCGGCATCCGCATACTCGCTTCTGGAAAATCGAATCATTCCCGTGAGGAAATCCACCATATCATCGCCACCCGAACCATAAAGTGAACGCCATTCACGGGCCAATTCCAGAACCCGTTCATCGTTATGCATCGCGCCGTGCATGGTCATCAGCAGGCGCAACGACTCACTTGCGCGCGGATGGCCCGGAGCCATGGCTCTAAATTTATCCAGTTCCTGCACCGCCGCTTCAGTTTTGCCGTCCTGCGCCAGCCACTTGGCATAATAGAATATCGCATAGGACCGTCGCTCCGGTGAATCCTTCGAATCCGCCATGGTTTTATATCTCGTCACGGTGTCACCATCTTCGGAGGATTTAACTCGGTCCAGTGACGCAAATGCCTGGTCAAAAAACGGACTGTTCACGCTCTCCTTGATGAATCGTTGCAGGAGCTTCTCAGATTCGCGCATTCTGCCCTGCGCTTCATAAGCATTGGCCAGACGCACCACGGCTGCATCGTGGAGGCGATGGTCGAGCTTCTGCTCATTTTTTAGCAGCTTGCGCAGAATCGATGAGGCCGAACCCCCATCACCGGTTTCAATGAGGGCACTGGCCCTGACAAACTCTAATTCAGGATTCTCCCGGTCACTGTGCTCAAGTCGGCGAAGCACCATCTCGGATCGATTGGCGATGACTTCCGACTCCATCATCCACAGCTGCGCTCTTTGCGATAAGGCCGGATCATTGTTAGTCTCGCTCTGTTCTTTAAATTGCTTGCGTCCCGTATTCTCGCGACCCTCGGCGAAAATAACCTGTCCGAGCGAAAGCTTGGCCAGCGCCCCATAGGCGGGACTGGGGCTGTCGATATATAAACGAAAGGCCGACTCAGCTTCCCGATATTTTCCCGCAAGCAGAAATGCCTGGGCTTTCCAGTAAAGTGCATCGGGAACTTCAAAAAGGGTGAGCGCCATCAGCAGTCTCTCCGGCTGCCCTGACCGTGCCAATGCATCCACCAGCCGGGTGCTGACTTTGGCCGCCTCCACAACCGTCAAAGTTTTGTCCTTGAGCATCCGCTCGAATTTAGCCGCCGCAGCCTGCGGCAATTTTTCGTCAAGCGCGCACAAGGCGGCCTGATAATCTGCCCGATCCGCCAAGGCCACGGTTGATTCCTTGCCGAGCAAGAGTGACAAAGACAATGACGCCATGATGACAGCCATTGCCGCCCACCTATGCAAAGGTAGTGAGATTTGGACTGGTGCGCGCATCATGATTATTGCAGTCTAGCCCTCACCGCGAAAACTTCAAACCATCGCTCCATCTGCCAACAACAACTTCTTGAGAAAGGAAGCCGTCACACTTTGCCTGCTATTGGCCACCTGTTCGGGTGTGCCTGAAGCCACAAGTTCTCCGCCACCGCTGCCACCGCCGGGACCGAGATCAATGATCCAGTCGGCGCATTTGATGACATCCAAATTATGCTCGATCACGACGAGCGTATTTCCTGCATCACGGAGGCGCATGAGAACCGTCAACAAAGTCTGGATGTCGGCGAAGTGCAGCCCCGTGGTCGGCTCATCGAGGAGAAACAAAGTGCGTCCCGTCGCGCGCTTCGCCAGTTCCGCAGCCAGCTTCACACGCTGCGCTTCACCGCCGGAGAGAGCCGCGCCGCTTTGCCCGAGCTTCACATAACCTAGGCCGACATCTTCCAGCGCGCGCAGCATGGGCAGGATTTTCGGCTGACGGTCGAAGAAGCGGCAAGCCTCGGACACGGTGAGATCAAGCACCTCCGCGATGTTGCGGCCCTTGTAAGCAATCTCCAGCGTCTGCGAATTGTAGCGACGCCCGCCGCATTGATCGCACGTCACCTGCACATCGGTGAGAAAATGCATGTCAATCGTAAGCAATCCATCGCCCTCGCATTTCTCGCAGCGTCCGCCTTTGACATTGAAACTGAAACGGCCCGGCCCGTAACCGCGCACCCGCGATGCGGGCAACTTCGCAAAGAGTTCGCGAATGGGCGTGAAGACCCCCGTGTAAGTCGCGGGATTGGAGCGCGGACTGCGCCCAATGGCCGACTGGTCGATCACGACCACCTTGTCGATGGCTTCCAATCCAATAATGACCTCGTGTTTGCCCGGCTCATCCTTGGCTCCGTAAAAATGTCGCATCAGCGCGCGCCGCAAAATGGTGTCCACCAGCGAGGACTTGCCGCTGCCTGAAGCTCCAGTAACACAGGTGAAACATCCCAGCGGAAATGAGACCGTGATGTTCTTCAGATTGTTTTCCAATGCGCCTTTAATGGTGAGCCAGGTCGAATCGAATTCGGAATTCGGAATGTGGAAGGTAGATTTTTTTGCGCCGGAGCTTTTCAATAACTCCGTCTGTTCGGCACGCGGCTCCATGCGGTTGCGCGGCACGGGAATCTTCTGTCGCCCGCTGAGAAAGGCGCCGGTGATGGACTCGGCGTTTCGCATGACTTCGTCTATCGTTCCTTGCGCGACAATTTGTCCGCCTTGCGGCCCAGCACCCGGTCCGAGTTCGACAATCCAGTCCGCCGCGCGCATCGTCTCTTCATCGTGTTCGACGACGAGCACGGAATTTCCGAGATCGCGCAATCGCAGAAGCGTTGCGATCAGGCGTTCATTGTCCACGGGATGCAATCCGATGCTCGGTTCATCAAGCACATAGAGCACACCCGCCAGCCCCGATCCGATTTGTGCAGCGAGCCGGATGCGTTGGGCCTCGCCGCCCGAAAGCGAACCGCTCTCGCGATCCAACGTGAGATAACCAAGCCCGACTTCATTGAGAAACTCCAGCCGCTTCAATATCTCGTGCTGCAAGTCAACGCAGAAAGCCTTTTGCAACTCCGTCATGACAAGTCCGCGCATCCCACGGATCGCATCCCACACCGAGAGTGCGGTAAACTCGTGGATTCCGAGTGTGGCACAGGCTTGAAGCCTGTGTGTAATCCCGGCATTCTGCCGGGATTCATTTTCTGAGAGTTCGGACAGAATGCCCGAACGACACACAGGTTGCAAACCTGTGTCACTCGTCAATTTCACCGCCAGCACCTCTGGCTTGAGCCTTTTCCCGGCGCACGCTTTGCACGGCAGCGGATTCAAATAACGCGCAAGTTGCGCTTTCAATGACGCGCCCTTGGCCCGCGCGAACATGCGCTCGACCGTCGGCACCAAGCCCTCGAAAGGTTTCGCCAGACTGCGTTTGTTCGCGTCAATCTTCCATCCAGTCGGGACAGCAACCTCACCCGTGCCGTAAAACAAGGCGCGGCGAAATTCATCGGTGAGCGTCCTGAACTTTGCCGACATATCCTGCCGATAAAATTTCGCGAGACTCTCGATGGTGCGTTCATGCAAGGCCTTGAGCTTGGGCTGTTTGTTCCACCAGCCTTTCACCGCGCCGTCCTTGATGGATTTGTCGGTGTCCGGCACCAACAGCCCCGGGTCGCAAGCCATGACTGTGCCCACGCCCTCGCAAAACGGACAGGCACCGAGATGCGTGTTAAAAGAAAAATGCTTGGGCGTAAAGTCATCGAGCGGCAGGCCCGTCGTCGGATTCGTGTAAGCTGTCGTGAAGCTGCGCTCCACATTCGCCTCGGACACACCGGTCAGGAAACGCACTTCGCGCGGGTTCCATTTGAGCGCGCTTTCCAGTGCTTCCATCAATCGGACGCGCACGCCCTCGCGCACCGTGAGCCGGTCCACGACCACCTCGATGGAATGCGGCTCCGCGCGCTTCGTTTTGAGCTTGTCATCCAGCTCGATAATTTCTCCATCCACACGCACACGGACAAAGCCCTGACGCTGGAGTTTTTCTGCGAGCGCATGGAAGTCGCCATGCGCCTGCCCGGACACGGGCGCGAGCACGATGACGCGCGTATTTTCCGGCAACGCCAGCAATTCATCCGCGATTTCAGGCGCGGTCATTTTGCTCAGGGGCGCGCCCGTCTTCGGATCGTGGGGCTTGCCCGCAGCAGCATAGAGCACGCGGAGATAATCATAAATCTCCGTGACCGT
>JAYVQB010000131.1:0-2413 GCA_043757085.1 Verrucomicrobiota bacterium | reverse complement strand
CGAACCGATTCGACCGCTATGCTGACAAGGTGCAGCCCCTCCCGGGCCTTGATATCAAGGACGATGACGAAGATCAATCTTAGCGGGTTTGAAATACCCTCGCGGACGCCGAAAGAGGTTGCATTTCGCATTGAGTCTGATTGCGGGGCACAGGGAAATGAATTGCGGTCTTTGCGGCAATAACTATACTACAGGAGTGTGTTGAGGCGTATAGATTCAAGCATTCAACAGATTCACCCAGAAAAATTCATGACTGACACCGAATCCCCACCCACCAATAGCAAAAACGAAACCACCGTCGCGGAGTGGAAGGCTATTATTGCCAAATACCAGCAGCCCTCCGTCGGACGGGCGACTTGGCAGATCATCAATACCTACGTGCCTTACGCCGTTCTCTGGTATCTGATCTATCTCAGCCTTTCGGTTTCGTATTGGCTCACGCTGCCGCTGACGATTCTCGCAGGCGGCTTTCTGGTGCGGATTTTCATCATCTTCCATGACTGCGGGCACGGTTCCTATTTCAAGTCCAAACTGGCCAATGACATCGTCGGATTCATCTCCGGGCTGCTGACTTTCACGCCCTACTTCCACTGGCGCTGGGAACATTCACTGCACCACGCCACCTCCGGCGATCTCGACCGCCGCGGTGTGGGTGATGTGTGGACCATGACGGTGCAGGAATACATCGAGTCCTCCCGCTGGAAACGATTCGCCTATCGGATGGCTCGCAATCCAGTGATCTTGTTCGTCATTGCCCCCCTATTCCTTTTCGTGGTGCGGGAACGATTCCCCTCACCCAAGGCGAACCGTCGCGAGGTGCTTTCCGTATGGTGGATGAATCTGGCGATCATCGGCATGGCCACGGCTCTGAGCCTCGTCCTTGGCTTCAAGGCTTACTTGGTGATTCAACTGACCGTGCTCGGTGTGGCCGGTTCCTCGGGCATCTGGCTCTTTTATGTGCAGCACCAGTTCGAGGGTGTGTATTGGGAACGCGCTGATGAATGGGATTACACGACCGCAGCGCTCGAAGGAAGCTCATTCTACAAGCTGCCAAAAATTCTGCAATGGTTCTCCGGCAACATCGGATTCCATCACATTCATCACCTCAGCCCCCGCATTCCGAATTACAATCTGGAGGAATGCCATCATTCGCATCCCTTGTTCCATGAAGTGAAGGCAGTGACCTTGCTCTCCAGCATGAAGTCCTTCACCTTCCGTCTTTGGGATGAACAATGTCGCAAGCTGGTAGGCTACCGCCGGGCGCATGATTTGCGCAGAAAGCAAAAAGAAGAAGCTCTGGCTGCCAGTGCCTCCCTTGCTAAGAAAAAGGAAATGCATCAAGGCGGCGCATAAACGTCATGCTTGGCTCAATACGATTCATGCTCGCAAGCGCGATGTGGGTTTGATGCGGCACGATTGTTGCACCATGATCGCCAATGCTTCCCCTTCCCCGCTCATCCGGTATCCTGCTTCATCCTACTTCGCTGCCGGGAAGATTTGGCATCGGTGAAATCGGACGGGGTGCGGAACTCTGGCTGGAGTCCCTGCAACGCATGGGCCAGACCGTCTGGCAGGTGTTGCCCTTAGGGCCAACAGGATACGGCAATTCTCCCTATCAATCGCTCTCCAGTTTCGCAGGGAACCCTCTGCTCATCAGCTTTGATTCCTTGGTGCGCGATGGCATGCTCACGCCGCAGGACCTCGCGTTGCTGCCGGAGTTTCCTGACCAATATGTCGCGTTCGGTCCCGTTATCGAAGTGCGCACCGCCTTTCTCAAACTCGCCGCCCGGCGCTTTCTTACTCAATGCGATGCCAGTCCGCTGCTCCAGCGCGCGTTCGAGGTTTTCTGCACGCACGAGTCCGCCTGGCTGGATGACTGGGCGATGTTCGCCGCGCTGAAAGAAGCGAACAACTTGAAGCCCTGGACGGAGTGGCCGCGCGATGTCGCCTTGCGCGAAGCAGTGGCGATGGCTGAGGTCATGTCCGCGCTCGAAGCCGAGATCTCCGATGCCAAGGCGCTTCAGTTTATGTTCCACCGTCAATGGAACAAGCTGCGACTCCGCACCAAGGAACTCGGCATCCGCATCGTCGGCGACATCCCCATTTTTGCAGCACACGACAGCGCGGACGTCTGGGCGAATCGCGACCTGTTTCATCTCGATGAAAACGGCAATCCGACCGTAGTAGCGGGCGTGCCACCGGATTATTTTAGTTCGACAGGCCAGCGTTGGGGCAATCCACTTTACGATTGGGCAAAGCATGAGCAGACCGGATTTGCCTGGTGGAAAGAGCGCATGAAAAAAGTGCTCTCGCTGGTGGACATCGTCCGAATTGATCACTTTCGCGGATTCGCCGCCTACTGGGAAATTCCCGGAAGCGAAGCCACCGCCATCAACGGCAAGTGGGTGGATGC
>JAYVQB010000130.1:0-9358 GCA_043757085.1 Verrucomicrobiota bacterium | reverse complement strand
CAATTCATCTTCCAACTCCGATTTGCCACCTGCGCAAAGGATATCCAGACCGGCTTTTTCGGAGGCGGGCAAGAGCGACCAAGCCTTGAAAACTAGCGCCGCATTCTTGTAACCTTGCGTTCCAATGTGGATGCCGATTCGTTCTCCGGCGACCATCACATAGTCCTTTGTCAGCCCATGTTGCTTGCGGAATTCAGCGATAGCTGCGGCGCCGGGCTGACGGAACTCCGGTGGAGCGGCAAGCGGTGCGACCGAGACGATTTTTTGAGGAATCTCAGGGTGAAGCCGTCTTAGATCCATTGCGGTGGATTGTGAAATGCAGACAAACTCGCGCGCCTGCAAGATGCAGAGTTCCTTTTCCCGCCACTGCCAGTCGCCGTCGGAGACTCCGAGAAGTTCAGGAATCATGTCATAAACCATCATGACTGATGGAGTGGAGAATGGCGCTGTGTAGTAAGTCGAGATAAAGACTCCGGCATGCAGTTGCTCGCACACCTGCTGCAGCATCCGTGCGTCATCATCTGGTCGTGCGGGATCGTAGCGCATCACGCGGTGCGTTTTGATGCCCGGGATGCGCGGAGCGGTGCCATCACGGTCGAGAACCCAGACATGTGCGGCAAATTCCGATGCGGCCCATTGTTTCAAAGTTTCCGTCCACACACGGCCAATGCCTGTGTTGTTGAACTGGAAGAAGACTCCATCAATGATGATCGAGCGAAACGGTTTCGTGCAGGCAGTCTGTTGCGGGAGATGGCTGGAGAACTTCCAGATTCCGCTCTCGATGTCGCGCGATGCGAGCAGGGAGACTTGGCGGTGCTCTGTGGAGTCCACTTGCGTGTGGTCACTGACCCAGGGGAAAAAATCTCGCAGTGTGACTGGGAACTCGCGCGTGCTTTGCAGATTTCTCCAAGCGTTTACTGCTCCAGCGTAGCCGTAATATCGCTCTTTGAATGCGACCTGCGCCTCAGTCGCGTAGGCGTAGTGCTGGAAGACGAGTCCTGCGGCCTCGGTTTCTGCGTGAGTGAAAACGCGCCCGCTGGCCACGTCGCGCCATGATCCGTCCATCATGCGCTCCGTGAGGACGGGCGGTTCATGAGTGCTCCATTTCATGCCGGGGCGGAACGTCCACGCACGCAGCCACTCATGGGTCGGGTTTTGCGAGTAGCAATTCCGAGTTGAGATGACGAGCTTTTCCCCCACGAAATAGTCGCACCAGAAATACGCGGCAGTCTTCTCGGGCGAGCGAAGAAACATCCGGCGGCCTTCCTCAAGCTGCGCCGCAGTCCAGAGTTCATCCGCGTCGATTTCCCAGAGTATGCCATCATGGAAGATGTGCTTGAGAGGCTCGGCGACCATTTCGATTTTGCCATCCCAGAGCCGGCCTTTTGGTTTGCGATAGATCGTGATGTTGGCGGGAAAAGCGGCGGCGATTTCATCCAGATACGCAGAAGTGTCGTCGATGCTCAGTCCGTCGCGATGACGATCATCAGGCAAGGTGCCGCCAGCGGCCGTGCTCCATGCGGTGTCGTGCGACAATGTCGCTGCGCCTTCAACGATGTGCCAGTGCCAGGGGAATGAGAGCTGGCGCAGGACTTCAATATGATGACGGATGAATGGCTCGCCATTGAGCACCATCGTGAAATAATTTACCGGCGCATCAGAGGGCAGGGGATCGAGCCGCGTGCGCCGACGACGTCGGAAGATGGAGTAGCCGTGACGTAGTTTCTGATTTTCCGCGATGAGTTCGTATCCGGGATCATGGAGCAGTCTGTGATGCGCGGCATGACATTTGTAGGTTTGCGTGTCATCGAGCAGGATGAACTCCGCGCCATAGACTTCGTCCAGTTCGGCATCGCCCGTGAACTCAGAGCCATCAATGAGCACCGCGCCGAAGTTCTTGATGCCGCGCGCTCGCTTGATTTCTCGGATGCGTCCCGTCTGCACGCCTTCCTTGTTAATGTAATCAATGTCTGCCTTAAGCCACCCGAGCACTTGATCAATCGGATAGCTCTGAAGCGGGCCGGGCACGTCCCGGTGAAAACGCTCCACGTCTTGTGGCGATGGGAATTGATCGAGATCGACGGACGAGCCGAGGAAGCACTCGACAAATCCTTCCGGACCCCAGCGGTTCTGCAAGGCCTCGCATCTGACGCGGGAAACTTCCATACAAAAGAGCTTGGGCTTGCGGGTGTTCTTTCGCAGACCCTCCACCCAAGCGAGAGTGCTGCCTTCTCCAGAGGACGAGCCGATCTCCAGCACCGTATCGATTTCCGCCGATCGGGCAAGATTGCGGATCGCTTCGGAGAATTCGTCGTGATGCACTTCAGGTGCGATCAGGGTATTGAGGCTGTTGTCGTCTGTTGTCGAGTTTTCCATTTTGTCCGTTACCTATTGAGTCTTGAGGCACTTTCCGCAAGCGGTGACTGGTGCACTGAGCGCGTATCAGAAACGGAGCCACTTGGGCAGCCAAGATTTGCGCTTAGGTTGTTTTTTTTTGGATAATTTCGCACGGAGCTCTTCTAGTTTTGTGGTGACCTTTGTTAGCTTATTTCGGGTAAGAGCAAACCCAGAGACAGCATCGCGCAATTGAATTCTCAGGGCGAGGACCTGATCCTGATAGGCAGCGAGAAGACCGCTCATGCCGATGGCCTGCTGAAATCCCTTGTTTTCGTTCAACACCTTGAAGCTTTCCGGCAGGCTGTTCTCGAGAATTGACGAATATCCGTCAGTTGAAAACTTGGCGATGACGCGATCAAAATAGTGAAGCCGGACATCGGGTGAGGTCACTGCCCGCATCATCCACTGATAGTCTGACGCCGTGCGAAATTCCTCATTGAAGAAGCCTATTTTTTCGATGAACAAGCTCAGCCGGGCAAAACTTCCCTGATGGGGAAGGCATCCGCAGACCATCTCGTGCAATACAGTTTCAGGCGGGCGCGGACGAAACAAAAAGTCAGGCTCCACGGCGGAATAAACAAGTATGTTTCCGTAGAGAAAATCTGTGTCTGGCCACCGCTTCATCTCCGTGGCCACAGCTTCCAGCACACGTTCATCATGATAGGTATCTCCCGCGTTGAGGAAGTGGACGTAGCGTCCTTGTGCGGCGCGCAGCCCCTTGTTCATGGCGTGATAGATGCCCGAGTCCGGTTCACTGATGATGGTATTTCTGCGCCCTTTTCCTTCAAGCAATCTGGCGCACGATACCGTGGCATCAGTTGAGGCACCATCGACCATGATCCATTCCCAGTCAGTGAAGGTTTGGGCAGCGAGGCTCTCGAGCGAGACTGAGATCACCGCCTCAGCATTGCGGCATACGGTGATGATGGTAAAAAGCGGAGGCTCTCCAGAGGCGGATGATTCAGGGTTCATAATGGTCTGGAATTATTTCGCATCCATTTTCGCCGGCTCCCGGCAGCGGAACAGGTAGTCGTGCACGGATAGCTTAGCAATCATCTCATATCTCTCTCCCAGTATTTTGATGACTTCGTCAAGTTGGTGAGTTTCCACCAGCATGAATCGCGGTGCATGCCGCAGGAAGTCAATGCCGCGCAAAACTTCCATTTCTCCGCCTTCCACATCCAGTGACAGAAAATCAACAGACCGTCCCTGGGCGTGTTCGTCGAGCAGGCTGCTCAATGTGCGCCCTGCAACTTCCACGCGGTAGGAGTCCGCTATTTTCTGCACCTGTAATCCTTGCCGCACATGCTCCTCGACCTCGGCACGATGCTGCTCTCCTCGATCCACGACTGACATGAGATCCGCATAATGCATGATGACTGACGGAGTCGCAGCTTCATCAGCGACGAGCGCGCAATTGACCACGGTTGAGCGCACCCTGTTCGTCCGGCAACGGTCAGCGAGCGAGGGGATGCCTTCGACGAGCAGCCCCTCCCATCCGAGCGTGTTTTCCAGATAGTAAGTATTGCTGAAGGTATAGCCGTCGTTCGCTCCAGCCTCGATAAAATATCCGTGACGAAAATTAAGATGTGGCGCAAGAAGATCGTCGAGACCGTCGAGAGCTGGCTTAGCATTCGCAGGTAATGATGGACTCGGAGCTTTGATGTCGATCTTAGTGTTTTTCTTTGAAAGCTTTATCAGATTATTTTGTAGCGAAAGAATGTCCGCAGCCTTCTGATTTTGCTTGTGCGCCAAGTGAAGCAATCCGCGAATATCGGCGATGTCCCAACCTGCATCATGGAGCCGGGCGAAATCGTTCAAGATGGCCCGCTTGCTCTTATGGACGAGAAATGACAGTTGATGTCGCATGTTCTGGACTCTTTCAGATTAATAAATCTTCTTCAGGCAGTCGCGTGGCCTTCGCAGTTGTGCGGGGAGACCTTATCCACTGGATGACCGGGTTCATGCACGGTGTGACTACTCACAGAATTCGCGATTCTCAACGGTAGTCCACTTGATTTGCGGCACGGAGAACGGCATGAAGAAATACCACGGACGCTCATCGAAACTCTGCTTGGTCAGCACGCGGAGGTTTTTTTCAGGTGTGGGTGAGACGGTGTAAGGGAAGTTTGCCTCGATAAAGTTGAGGCAAGCTCGCACCGCAGGAAACAAGTAATCGTGGAAGACTATAGTGCCGCCAGTTTCAAGCATCCGGTCGAGATAGAAAAACTCAATCAGCGTGAAGTCGAAGATGTGATTCCCATCAATAAAAGCAAAATCAATTTTTGTGCCCGCTTCCACGAGCGCTGGGAGGGCGAACTGAGACTCCTTCTCCAGAAACAGGTGGAATCCATCCAGCCCCGCTTTCTTGACGTTCATGAGACCGCCGCCGGAAAAATCTCCGACCATTTGCAGTGGATCAATGGAGAGCAGCGTGCCGCATTTCTTGTCCGAAAGTCCCTGAAGTAGGGCTAGGGTAGAGTATCCATGGGCAAATCCAATTTCAATGGCAAACCCGGGCCGGCTTTCGGTGACCAAGCGATGCAATTCTGTTGCTTCGCCTTCAGTAATGAAAGGGGATGTCTTGATCTCTTGACCATGAATGGTCGTGAGCACGCCCTCAGTCCTAAGTTGTTTCAGCCTGTCCCAAGCATCCATTTTTTGCACCGGGCTTGCCCGGCGGTAGGTTGGATAGTGCCACCAGAGTTTGCGTTTGGCGGAACGCAAGCTGGAGCAGATAGCCGAGGGCAGTCTTGCTGCAAGCTTCGCTTTCAGTTTTTTCGCACAGTCGGCATGTCTCGCCAAATTCTTGTTCTTTGTCATAGGATTAAAAGAATTCACAAGTGCACAACTTGGGCGTGAATGAAACTATATTATGAAAGATCCAATGGAAAATTCCGCCAATGACACTGCTGCCTCACCACTTCGCCTTTGGCCCCCATTCAAGTGAGAGCCGATTGACTGGGGTGCTGCTGAATTCCAGATCACGCGCTGGTTCCGCCTCGGGATACTCGAAGACTTTGCCTTCGTAATTTCTGATGAGGACTCGTTGTCCATCTTTCATGAGGACATAATCGGGATTGACCGGGACCTTTCCGCCACCGCCGGGGGCGTCGATGACGAACTGGGGGACGGCGTAGCCGGTGGTATGCCCGCGTAGTTGCTCGATGATCTCAATGCCTTTGCTGACGTTCGCTCGAAGGTGCGAGCTGCCTTGGATGAGGTCGCACTGGTAGAGATAATAGGGGCGCACGCGGCACATGAGAAGTTTTTGCACCAGTGATTTCATGACCTCGGCGTCGTCATTCACGCCACGCAGCAGGACGCTCTGGTTGCCGAGAGGTATGCCGTGATTGGCGAGGCGTTCGAGCGCTTCTTTGACTTCGATGGTGAGTTCACGAGGGTGATTCGCGTGAACGCTCATCCAAAGCGGGTGATGCTTGGCCAGCATCGCGCAGAGGGCAGGTGTGATGCGCTGGGGCAGGAAGATGGGCACGCGACTGCCGATGCGGATGAACTCGATGTGCTTGATCGCGCGGAGCCGCGTGAGGAGCGCATCAAGTTTCGAGTCGCTCAACAAAAGAGCATCGCCGCCGCTCAGGAGCACATCGCGGATTTCTGTGTGTTTTTCGAGATAGCGAAATGCGGCCTCGAATTCCGTATGCAATTCCTGTTCGCCCACGCCACTGACCACGCGGCTGCGCGTGCAGTAACGGCAGTAGCTGGCGCAGCGATCCGTCACTAGAAATAATACGCGATCTGGATAGCGATGCACCAAACCCGGCACTGGCATGTGACTGTCTTCGCCGCAGGGATCGGCCATTTCATTTGGATCGTCCCAAGTCTCCTCGATGCGCGGAACGACTTGTCGCCGGATCGGGCAATCAGGATCGGTGGGATGAATCAGATTGAAGAAATGGGGTGTGATGGCCAGCGCGAGCTTGTTGCCGCTGAGCAGAACTCCCGAGCGCTCGGCGTCGTTGAGAACAAGGTGTTCTTCCAGTCCCGCAAGGGTGGTGACGCGGTTCTTCAGTTGCCAGATGTGATTATTCCAGTCGGCTGCACTGACGTGTTTGTCTTTCCAATAGCCAGGCGCATGGCTGCGGAAGTCCTTCTCGGGAAGCGGCGCGGGCGTGAACATCGGATTTTTCATGCCTACGCTAGAGGATGTGACCGAGGTGTCAATTGCTGTCGCTGTCGAATTACGAAACTGGTTCTGGGGAGATTTAAGATTCATTGCTGAAATAAATACGGTTGAGAGGTTGCACACGGCAAAAAAGATTTCACGTTGGGCGCGTCGTAAGTCATGATTCATCAAGCCAAAGAAATCGCACCCTCCGTCTCATGGGACATCCTCCTGCGCGTCAAACGCAGCGGTGGCATGTCCGTCAATGAGTTGTGCGCCGTCATGAAAATGAGTTACATGGGCGTGAAGCAGCACTGCGATGCGCTTAGGAAACGCGGCTATCTCGATACCTGGCGTCGCGCGAAAGGCACCGGGCGCCCCGAAAAAATTTATCGGCCCACGGAAAAGCTTGACCAAGTGCTGCCGCAATGGGGGAACGAACTGTCCCTCGCTTTGCTCGCCATCGTCAACCAGCTCAACGGCGAGACTGCCGCCGAACGGCTGCTGCATCAGTTCTTCATACAGAAGGCCGACAAGCTCGCGTCAAAATTCAAAGGCGCGACTCCCAAGGAGCGTCTCACCGAACTCGCCAAGCTGCGCTCCGCAGAGGGATGTCTTTGCTCCGTGGTCAATGATGCCGAGCATGGACTTAGGCTCATCGAGCAACACAATCCCCTGATAGAAATCGAGCGCCTCTATCCCAGCGTCTGCGAGATGGAGACCCGCATGATCGAAAAAATTCTTGGCACCAATGTGCGCCGCTTGGCCAATGAATTGCAGGTCGAGTTCCACATCTCCGAGCCGAAGTCCGCCGGGGAGGAGGTCTTCCGTCTGGAGGCGTAACAAGGGCGTCTTGCTCTTGCATGAAGGACTGAAAAAGCGGGACGATCTGGCTGCATTCAGCCCGCGCTCTTTTTCTTTCCGCGCTTTTCCTTGCCCCGGACACTGAACCGGAATGGAATGCCCTCCGCCGGCCATTCCTCGCGGACGACGGCCTCAAGGTGGCGCAGATAACTGTCTTGTAGTTTGTCGGCGCGATTGGCGAAGAGGACGATGTGAGGCACCGGAATCGCGGTGGGCTTTTCCTCCTTGATGAAGGTGGCATAAAGCAAATTGAAGGACTGCCCGCTGCGGCCAAGCGCGGCGACTGACTTGTCCACGGCATTGTGGAGGAGGCGGTTGAGCAAGCCAGTGCCGGGCTGGTTCTTCGCGGCGTCCTGCACTTTTTTCACTGTATTGAAAACCTCATCCACCCCGGTGACTTTCGTCGCACAGATGGGAACCATCGGGGCGTAGGGCAGGAAGAAAAATTCACGCCGCATATCGGCGATCAGTTCCTCGCGCCGCACACTTGGCTTCGCGTCGGGATGATAGAGGTCGAACTTGTTGAGCACGATAATGCAGGGCTTTTGCTGCTTGAGGATGAGATTGGCGATGGTGCGGTCCTGCGCTTTCGCGCCGTCGACGCTGTCCACGACGAGGAGGCAGATGTCCGCACGGCGCAGACTGTGCACCGCCCGTCCAGAACTGTAGGATTCGACTTCATCAAAAATCTTGGCTTTGCGACGTAGCCCTGCGGTATCAATCAGGATGTAGGGTCTGCCACCGATGGTGCAGGGAACATCAACGGAGTCGCGCGTGGTGCCTGCGACATCGCTGACGATGGTGCGTTGCTGGCCGAGAATGGCGTTAATCAGCGAGGATTTTCCGGCATTGGGACGTCCGACGATGGCGATTCTCAGTGGCCTCAATCGCTCTGGCGCTGGCTCCGATTCGGAATCGGAATCGGAGTGTTCATCGGAAATCTCTTCCTCCACCGCCGACGCGATATTTAGATCGCAGCATCCCTTGATCAGATCCACGACTTGATCCACGAGGTATCCGATGCCAAGTCCATGCTCAGCACTGACTTCCGTCGAGTGCTTGAACCCGAGACGACTGAACTCGGCGGCGTGGTCGCGTCGTCTTTCGGAATCCACTTTATTGACGACCAACATTACGGGCTTGGTGGTTTTCCGCAGCATCTCGGCCAGTGTTTGATCCACAGGTTTCTGGCCTTCGTAGCCATCCACGACAAACAAAATCACATCCGCCGACTCCATCGCCAGTTGGGCTTCGGCCTTGACCTGGACGGCGAATTCATCGGAAATGGTTTCTCCGATGCCACCGGTGTCCATGATTTCAAAAGGCACGTCTCCGCGACGGCACATGGCGGTCAGCCGGTCACGCGTCACGCCGGGGCGGTCATGGACAATGGCGATGTTGCGGCCCGCGAGCCGGTTGAAGAGCGCGGACTTTCCCACATTGGGGCGTCCGACAATGGCGACAAGCGGGTGCGAGTGGGTGGGTGGGTATGCTTTGGCCATGGAGTGATTCTATGAATTGAATATGAAAATGGAATGCCGAATTGAATTACGGTTGCCTGGCATTCTGGTCGTGGTTTTGCATCTGGTGCAGACCATCAGCAAGGTGAATGGTGAATGAAATGATGGTGAAAATGCAAGCGACTGCTGCGACCCAGACCACCAGTGAGGCCCATAGCATCATGTCACAGGCGAGTGTGAGGATGAGCATGAATGTAGCGACTTTACCGGTCCAATGGGGATGAACTTCCACTTTGCCAGCGACTTTTCTGATCAAGAAAGTCCCAGCAATGGTGAGCACCTCCCTCGTCAGCACGACGATGACAAACCAGATCGGCAGCTGTGTCGGCCACGCCGTGCAAGTCAGAGTAAATACTGCGGCGAGAAGTAACAGCTTGTCCGCCAGTGGGTCGAGGATCGCGCCCAGCTTGCTGAACTGGTTGTAACGCCGCGCGATCCAGCCGTCCAGCAT
>JAYVQB010000129.1:0-2424 GCA_043757085.1 Verrucomicrobiota bacterium | reverse complement strand
GCACGTTGAACTTCGCGGCGATGTTGGGAGCCTCGTCCACGTTCACCTTCGCGATTTTATAGACGCCAACTTTTTCATCCGCGACCTGATCGAGGATGGGGCCGAGCATCCGGCAAGGGCCGCACCATTCCGCCCAGAAGTCCACGAGGACAGGCACGGTGGAGTTCTTGATCTCGGATTCAAAATTCTGATCGTTCAAAAGCAGGACGTTTGCGCTGGCCATATTATTTTGGGGTTAAAAAAATGTTACGCGGCATGTAGGCACGCGGTTGGGGTGAATCAACCGGAATCGAAATAGACCTCATTCGTAATAAAAGTGTCGGGGGCTGCTAGCCCTCCGAAAATGAGGGCTGGCAGCCCACAACACAAAAGAGGAAAAAATTGGCAGCATCAACATGCCGACCTGTTTTGCTTCTTTCGATTTTCTCGGCTAATTATCTTTCATATCATGAAACTTCTGCCTTGCCTGTTAGCCCTCGCCGTGGTCGCGCTTCTGAGTCAGTGCCAGACCACGCCGCCGCCCGCGCCGGGCGATGGAGCCTATCGTGGGGCGCAGGTCAAAGCCTACCGCAGCGGCTATCATCACGGGTTCATGGATGGCTCGAACGGCTTGGACGAGAACTACGAGCGCTATCACGACGAATACAAATCGGAGACTGCTGAGGTCTTCGCCCGAGGCTATCACATTGGCCACACAACGGGTCGGCAACAACAGTCCAAGGCCAGCACGGCGGATCAAGATCGGGCTTGGCGCGAGGGATACGACGCTGGTCACGCCGACAGCGAGAACAGCCTCAGCCCGTCCTACAAACGCCATCGCGCGGATTATTCCACGGCCACAGAAGACTCCTACAGCCAAGGCTATGCCCGCGGATTCCACGATTTCCGGTCGCAGTAGCCCTGCCTCCTGAAAAGTGGCACAGCGCCTCTGGCCTGTGTGTCACGAGGGCATTCTGCCCTTCGCTGGACGGCTACTGATTTGGCTTCACCCAGATGGATAAAAACAGGCAGGTTTCACCATGCCTGTTCAACACACAGGCCGGAGACGCTGTGCCACATTTTCTTGACCGCGAAGGCGCATACGACTAACTCTCGCGCCTCATGTCCGAGCGACAAAACACGCTAGCCAAATCCGCCTCCCTCGAGGGCACCTCTCTGCACACCGGTGAAAAGGTGACACTGACCCTGCAACCCGCGCCGGAAAATCACGGCTTCAAGTTCCGGCGCATTGATCTCGACGACAAGCCGTTCATTCCCGCCTCGGTCGAAAAAGTGCAGAAGGTCGAGCGCGCCACCACCTTGTCGGAAGGTGGCGTGAACGTCCACACCGTGGAGCACGTCATCTCCGCGCTCACCGGCATGGGCGTGGACAACGCCATCATCGAGATGGACGCCAACGAGCCGCCCATCGCCGATGGCAGTTCGCTGCCCTTCGTGGAACTCATCAAAAAAGCCGGGCTGCAAAAGCAGGACGAACTCCGCAGTGTCTTCGAGGTGCGCGAGCCGATTCATCTGGAATCGCGCGATGGCTCGCTGCTCACCATCGTGCCCGACAAAAAATTCCGCATCTCCTGCACCCACGTGGGACCGAAGGGGCGCACGACCCAATTTTTCTCCACCGAGATTACACCGGAAAACTACGAAAAAGAAATCGCCCCGGCGCGCACCTTTGTCTTTTATGAGGACATCGCCCCGCTCATGGAGAAGGGCCTGATCAAGGGCGGCACGTTGGAGAGCGCCATCGTCATCCGCGGCGACTCTGTGCTGAGCAAGCACCCGCTGCGTTTCGACAACGAATTTGTGCGGCACAAAATCCTCGACATCGTCGGCGACCTCATGCTCTTCGGACGCCGCATCATGGGCCACGTCATCGCCGTGCGCCCCGGTCACGGACCGAACACCGATCTCGCGCGCGAGCTACTGAAGATCTACAACAACATGCGCGCGATGGTGCCCGCGCCCTTCACGATTCCGTCCGGCGAGGCCGTGCTCGACATCAACGAAGTCATGCGCATCCTCCCGCACCGTTATCCGTTCCTGCTGGTGGATCGCATCGTCGGCTTCGAGGGCGAGACGAAATGCACCGGCGTGAAAAACGTCACCATCAACGAGCCATTCTTTCAAGGCCATTTCCCCGGCCATCCCATCATGCCCGGCGTGCTTCAGCTCGAAGCCATGGCCCAGGTCGCCTCCATCCTCTTGCTCCGCGCGCCGGAGAATCAGGGAAAAATCGGCTACTTCCTCAGCGCCAACAACGTGAAATGGCGCAAGCCCGTGCTGCCCGGCGACACTTTGTTTATCGAGACCGAAATCCTCAAGATCAAGCGCAACATTGGTCAGGCCAAAGGCCGCTGCATCGTCGGCGGAAACGTCGTGAGCGAAGCGGACTTGTTGTTTAGTTTGATTGATCGATAAGTCGTTAAC
>JAYVQB010000128.1:0-2427 GCA_043757085.1 Verrucomicrobiota bacterium | reverse complement strand
GGGGCGGAGAGCAAGGGGTAGTCCGCAGGCGGCGGCTCCACTTCATAGACATCGAGCGCCGCACCACCGACGTGGCCTTCCACGAGGAGTTTCGCGAGTGCGTTATCGTCGATCAGTCCGCCGCGCGCGCAGTTGATGACGCGCACGCCTTTTTTGCAATGACGCAGGCGCGACTCGTTGAGCATGTGCTTTGTCTCCGGCGTGAGCGGCATGTGCATCGTGATAAAATCCGCGTCCTTCACTGCGTCATCGAGATTGTCCCGCAGTTCCACATTGAGCATCTGCGCGCGATTGGCGCTGAGATAAGGATCGTAAGCGACAACCTTCATGCCGAAGGCCTGCGCGCGCTTGGCGAACTCGGTGCCGATGCGGCCCATGCCGAGAACCGCGAGCGTCTTTTTGTTCACCTCCGTGCCGCTGAAACTTTTCCGGTCCCACTTGCCCGCGATGATGCTGGCGTGCGCTTGCGGTGTCTTGCGGGAGAGCGCCATCATCAAGGTGAAGGCCTGCTCTGCAGTCGAGATCGTGTTGCCGCCAGGCGTGTTCATCACCACGACGCCATGTTTCGACGCAGCTGGAATGTCGATGTTGTCCACGCCGACTCCGGCACGACCCACGACCTTCAAATTCTTCGCGGCATCAAGCACCTTCGCCGTGACCTTCGCGCCGCTGCGAACGATGATCGCGTGGGCGTCACGCGATGCTTCGATCATTGCGTCCTCGGCCTTGAGGTTCATGTTCACCACCACATCGAAAGACGGCACCGCTTTGAGGAGATCAATGCCGATGCTGGAGATAGGGTCGTTGTTGCCTGCGATGAGTATCTTAAATTGCGCCATAGGGATGCGCAGACTAGCACCCTACTTCCGGTGCTCAAGTATTGAGTGCACAAAGAATCTGCATGAGGAAGTTGAGAGCTTCCAGCTTCGACAGCGTCCGGCGGGTCTCGAGACCCGCCGGACTTTGACGGGACAGAGTCCCATCCTCCAAATTCGGTTTTAGAAGAAAAACTTCACCGCCCCGAATGCTGCCAGGCCAAGGCTGGCAAACCAGAACAATCGCTGGCCGCTCAAAATGGCGACGGATGCGATGACGATAGCGATTTGAAGAAACAGCCCGGAGAAATCACAGCGGTCGTTCATATCAGAACCTTTTTTTGCTTCCGCCTGATGCTCTTTAGCTTCTTCGCTCAGTTTTTCCATCTCACCTGCATAGCGCGTGATATCGGCTTTCAATGCCTCAATTTTCTTTGCGGATTCGGGCGAACTCGAAGGAGTCAGGCCAATCATGTCGATTTCGAGCTGGCGGAGGTTCTGCTTGATGCTCTTGGACTGGAAGTAGCCCCATTTGTTGGAGGCTTCGTTGGTCTTGATGATGGCATCCGTCTTCGCATTGTCGCCGCGCATCGAAACGTAGGACAGCAACACGGCAATAATGGCGATGCTAATCGCGACTTTTTTTTCAAATGGATCTTTGGCTTCGGGTATTTCGGGTGTTTCGGCCATGGAAATGATTTTGGGTTCGGAGGCTTCCTATACAGATGTATTCTTTGAAACGCAATATGCCAATCTTCTAATGTATGCGTTAAGACGTGGCGTTGTGCTTGAACAATGCCCAACTCAAAGCATCTTCCACGCTCTATTAACCAAATATCACCATGCCAAAAAAGCCCGCCTCAAAGTCTGATCTCCATCGCAAACACAGCGCCATCATCGTCGATGGTGTCGAGCGCGCCGCGAGTCGTGCGATGCTGCACGCCGTGGGCTTCACGCGTAAAGATTTTAATAAATCGCAGATCGGCATCGCCTCGACCTGGAGCATGGTCACGCCGTGCAACATGCACATTGACCGACTTGCCAAAGAAAGCGCGAAGGGCGTGGATGCTGCCGGCGGCAAGAGCATCATCTTCAATACCATTACCATCTCCGACGGCATCTCGATGGGCACCGAGGGCATGAAATATTCGCTCGTTTCGCGCGAGGTGATCGCTGACTCGATTGAAACCGTGGTCGGCTGCGAGGGCATGGATGGCTTTGTCGCTATAGGTGGTTGTGACAAAAATATGCCCGGCTGCCTGATGGCGATGGGGCGGCTGAATCGTCCAAGCGTCTTCGTTTATGGCGGCACGATCCTCACGGGTTGTGTTGGACGCGAAAAGAAGGACGCAGATATCATCACGGTCTTTGAAGCCGTGGGTCAGCACGCGAATGGCAAGATCACTGACAAGGAACTGATCGATATCGAAGAACATGCGATCCCCGGTGAAGGCTCCTGCGGCGGCATGTATACCGCGAACACCATGGCCAGCGCCATTGAGGCGCTCGGCATGAGTTTGCCGAACTCCGGGGCGCAAACAGCCGTGTCGAACGAAAAAATGATGGACTGTTTCGATGCCGGCGCCGCTGTGATGAACTTGATCAAGCGCGG
>JAYVQB010000127.1:0-9421 GCA_043757085.1 Verrucomicrobiota bacterium | reverse complement strand
AGGAGCTGCAGGACGTGGCCGATGACGGGGAAGAGGAAAGCAAGGGCAATGAATTCCGTCTTGTGCCGTGGGAAGAACGCGCGCAGCGTGAAGAACTCGGCGAGACGCGCGGTGGGCTGCCCGCTCCGCTCATTGACCGGCTGCACCGGCTCATGAAATTGTTCCAACAAAACCGGACGGCAGAAGTGCAGCAACTTTATGATGCCTGGGGTCTGGCGAATGACCGCGCCTTCTCTCCCTTGCTGCAAGCCGTGCGGGAACTCTCGCTGCATGACCGGCAAGACACAGAACGGCGTCTTGTGGAAGCCCTCGCAACGCAGCTAAAACTGAACCGGCGACAAGTGGAGGTTCAGCAAGTGGTGGGCAATCAAATGGAGATGAGCGTGATGGAAACCGATGTGTTTGCATCCGTGGATGAATCAAAGCAACAACCTGTGACATATCGGGCGACCAGCAAGAGAAGGAGAAAAGTATGAGCAAAGGCAACATCGAACCGTGGAAGAAAACATGCTTGTTGCGTGATGCAATTCGCGACCGGCATTTGAAGGCGAGCGACTTCGCGGTTGACTTGCACAAGGTCGTCAACGGATGGCCTGGCGGCGCAAAGCCGTTTTACTGCGATCCCGCGCAATTCTTTTCGACAACGTATGCCACGGAAAACCTGCGGCAGTTCTGCAAGGTGGTGCTCCGTCGCCTCTCGAAAGAAAATGGAGGAGAGTCCATCATCAACGTGGCGCAAACTTTCGGTGGCGGCAAATCTCACACGCTCACGGCGCTTTACTACCTGACCACGCTCGGAAAGAAATTGCCGAAAGAAGAAACCTCAGTGAAGGCGATCCTGAACGATTCAGGATTGAAGGCCGCACCAGAGGCGCGCATTGCGGCGGTGTCGTTCGACAAAGTGGATTGGGTGAAAGGCTGCGAAGTGACTTCGCCGGACGGCAAAATACGCGCCTTCCGTATGCCGTGGAATTTGATCGCATGGCAATTGCTCGGAGACAAGGGGCTTGCGATTCTCGAACGCGATGAGTCAAAGCCCGATCACAACACGCCACCCGCAGACACGCTATGGGCGAAGATGCTGCATGAAGTGGAGAAAGATGGCAGGGGGGCGCTGATCCTTCTCGATGAGTTCCTGATGTGGGCGCATGACGCGGCCTCGCCCGGCGCTGCTGGCGCTACTGATGATCGCGGCCCCGCGTGGTATGACCGACTGAAGAATTTCTTCCAACGGCTTGCACAGGCAGTGGAAGCATCGGAGCGCTCCTGCATGGTCGTATCGCTGCTCGCCACCGATCCGCAGAAGAACGATGAAGTGGGAAAGTCGATCTTGAACGCCTGCAACAATGGATTGAACCGACAAGCGTCCCTGCAATCGCCCGTCGAAAAAGACGATCTGGCGGAACTGCTGCGCCGCAGAATGTTTCAAAAGTATCCGCTGAACCGCGCTGACAGAGATGCGTATGTTCATGCCTTCTGGCAGAACATGGCGAAAGTAGATCCCGTGCGCGCCAAGCAACCCGGCGCGCGTGAACGCATCGCTGACGCCTACCCGTTTCATCCTGAGTTGCTGGATCGCTTTTTCGGGAAGTGGACGGAACTTGATCAATTCCAGCGCACCCGTGGCGTGCTGCAAACCTTCGCGATGGCACTGCGCGACGCGGAGAAGTGGGATGAGTCGCCGTTAATCGGCGCGCAAGTGTTCCTCAATGAACCTGGGAAAGATGGCCTGAGTGAAGCGCTGCTCAAGCTCGCAGAGATCGCAAAGGATTCTGATCGTGTGAAGAATCCGCAGTGGCCTACGAATCTAAAAACTGAAATCCCACGCGCCCTAGATGCTCAGAAGGTGGATGCGGGAACGCTGACGGCGCGCGAAATTGAAACCGCGTGTGTCGCGGCATTCGTGTATTCACAACCCATCGGAGAGCAGGCGGAGCTTAGCGAACTGCGATGGCTGGTCGCCTGCACGGTGGAGATGCCTGCTGTGCTCAACAACGGCTTGATCGCCTGGGCAAAGGCTTCCTGGTATCTCGAAGAATGCGAAGCCACGGAAGCGGCAACGGGAGTTCCGAAGTTTTGGCGACTTGGGCCAAAGCCAAATTTGAATCAGCTTCACGACTCCTACAAACGGCAGGCGCTCAAGCACGCGCGAGGGCGCTTCGATGATCTCGCGCAGAACAAATGCGCGCCGCTTTACGAAGGATGCAATGAGGCTGGAGTGAAGCTGCACAAACTGCCGAAAAGCCCTGGCGACGTGGACGATGACGGACAGTTTCGCCTCGTGCTGCTCGGTTCGGCTTTTGATGGCACGGTGGGTGACGCTGCGCGCAAAGATGCCGTTGACTACATCCGCACGCACTCCTCCGCATCTGATGTCCGCACGTTTCAAAACATCGTGCTTGTAGTCACTCCCAGCGGTCAAGGTCTGCGGCTCGCAGAGGAGCAAATCGCGAACTGGATGGCCTGGCAGGAAATCGAAGGATCATCGCTATTCCGCGATCTGGAGAGCTTCCAACAACAGACGGTGCGCACGCGGCAGCGTGACTCGCTCAAGGATGCGACAACGGCAGTGAAGAGCGCTTACGAGCTGGTGCTGTATGTGGACAAAACTGGTGCGGTTCAAGCGAAGAAGATCACGCTCGGAGCGCAAACACTTCTGGAAACATTGAAGCAAGAAAAAGATCTGCGCATCTTCGATGAGAAGATTGATGCGAGCGCCATCATGCCTGGTGGTTTGTATCCCATCTGGCCCTCGGGAGTGGATTCCGTCGTGGTTGGCGATCTGTATCAGGAATTCGGGAAGCAACCTGCGCTGCCAAAACTCTTGCGTGCGAAAACCGTGCTCAACACCATCGAGGATGCGGTAAAACGCGGCCTGCTGGCCTTGCGCTGTCCACGCGCCGACGGCTCGGCGAGCTGGTTCTGGCGTAGTGCGATTGACGTGGTGGATTGGGATCGCACGGGTGAGGCGTGGTTACCTGACAAGGCAACGCTGAACGCGCTCAGTGCTGGTGCGGTTTTGCCTGGGGCGCTGCCCGGCCTGTGGCCTGGCGATGGGAGTGGCTTGAAATTGTCCACGGTGTTCTTGTGGTTCGATGGCGCCCACCATTACGAGGAAGTCACTGAACCCGGCTATCCAGCGGAAATGCGGCCGATTCCAAAGGTGGATTTTACCGTTGTAAAATCTGCGGTCGCCAAAGCCGTCGAACAAGGCGCGCTGTGGCTGGTGTTCGGCAACGACAGTGTTTTCCACGAGAAGCCTTCCGATCTGCAACTTGATCCCGACGCTGTGCTGCATCCGCCGCCGCGCTCGCTCGCGGCGATTGATCTCCTGCCTGGCAGCCTGCCGGATGCCTGGTCGCAAGACGCGGAGCCGGAAACCAATGTCGGGAAGATTTACGCCTCGCTGAAAGCGAAAGAGGGCAAGCCCTGGCCTGCGAAAAAGTTTGTCGAAACTCTCAACGCGGCACTCGGGCAAGGATTCCTGCGCCGCGCTTCTGGAACGGGAGCGGTCGGCGCTCTCGACAAAGACGGCTCGGTCGCGCTGGTCGTGAAAAGTGATCAGCCCGTGACGCCGGATGTCAAACCAGAGCCATTGACGGCCGGGGGTCGCCGTGGAACCAGCATGGCAAAATTGTCGGTCGCGGAGATACAAGACTTTGCGGACTCAGTCCATGAAGTGATGAAAGCACTCGCAGGCAGCGAACCAGAAATCGAAGTGCGAGTCACCATCCAAGGCAAAACGGCTGCTGACATCGAGGCGGCAAACAAGATTTTGGCTGCCATCAAGAAGGACTGGCGATTTTAACCCGCGAATTTGAGGTTGCCATGCTGTTCAGTTTTTTCGGGGATTGGTGTGGTGCCTGTGACTTACTTAACGGGCAAATGTAAGACAATCGTTGTAACGTAAGACGCATTGACAACGATTGTGGATCGTCTTACTATCACTATATGACTGCGATAACCGTATCATCAAAGTATCAGATCGTGATTCCCAAGGAAGCGCGCCGACAGTTAAAAATCACACCCGGAACTCGGCTGTTTGTCACTCAGGATGAACATGGGATGCACATCGTTAAAGAGCCGACCTTAGAAGAAATCCGTGGAATGCTCAAGGGCATGAAGTGGAAGGAATCGGAGGTTCGGGATGAAACTGACCGGGAATTGTCATGAAGATTGTGGACAGTTCTGGATGGATTGAGTTTTTGCAGGGAACCGAAAGGGCGCATTTTTTTCAGCCCGCACTGGAGAACTTGAAGGAAGTGCTGGTGCCGAGCATCTGCCTGTTTGAAGTGCATCGTCTTATTTTCAAGAAAATGGGGAATCCTGCTGCGCGCGCGGCGGTGAAAAAGATGAGTGATGGCAGGGTCATACCTTTGGACGCCAATCTGGCCGTCAAAGCTTCTGAGGCTGCTGAAAAATACAAGCTGGCGCTGGCGGACGGAATTATTTATGCGACGGCGCTGAGTGCCAACGCGGAACTTTGGACGCAAGATGCTCATTTCATAGATTTGCCCGGAGTGAGGTATTTTTCGAAACCTTGACTGCTTATTTCCGATGTCCGCTTCACACGCGCCACATGAAAAGTTAATATCGCCCATTGCAGTGGAGTTGCCGGAAGCTCTGCAATGGCTGCGACGCATGGTGGAGATCAACAGTTTCACGACGAATGCGGCTGGCGTGAACCGGGTTGGCGAAGTGACAGCAGAGTGTTTTGCGGAGATGGGTTTCAATGCTGAGTTTATCGAGTCGAAAAATCCGGCGCATGGTCGGCATTTGTTTTTGCATCGCAATGCTGATGCGGGAAAGCCAGTGCTGCTGGTGACGCACTTGGATACGGTGTTTCCGCAGGAGGAGGAAGATCGCCATGATTTCCACTGGCGGGAGTCGCTTGCTGAAGGCCGCATCTATGGGCCGGGCACGGTGGACATCAAGGGCGGCACGGTTTTGATCTGGATGATGCTTCGAGCCCTGCGAGTTCATGCGCCGCGATTGTTTGAGGAGACACACTGGATCATCGCAGCCAATGCTGCGGAGGAAGTCATGAGCGCGGATTTCGCCGTTCGCGTCCGCGAGCAATGCCCCGATGGAGCGCGCGCGGTGCTGGTTTTCGAAGGGGGACAAATAATGGGGACTGAGTATCAAATTGTCACGGCGCGCAAAGGGCGCGCGGAGTATCGGATCACATCAGAGGGAAGGGCGGCTCATGCGGGCAGTTCCCATGCGGAGGGTGTGAATGCGATTGTTACGCTCTGCGAAGCTGTCAAGACGGCGGCGTCGATCACTGATTACTCAGAAGGGCTGACCGTGAACGTGGGGTGTATCTCCGGAGGGACGGTATTGAATCGAGTGCCACATGAAGCGATCGCCGGACTGGAGGTGCGGGCCTATGAGCCGAGCGCCATGCAACGGGCGCACACTGCGCTCAGGTCGCTGGCGGCGAATAATCCTGCTGCACAAGAAGCGCGGCTCAAAGTGGAGTGCCTGGGCACGACGCCTGCATGGCCGGCGAGCGAACCGACGAATCGCGCCTTTTCTTTTTTGGCCGATGCGGCATCGCTTCTTGGACTGCGGGCGATTGCCACCTCGCGAGGAGGATTGAGTGATGCCAATTATCTCTGCGGGTTGGGACCGACGCTTGACGGACTTGGTCCCGGCGGTGCGAATGCGCATTGTTCAGAGCGCAGCCCGGATGGAACTAAGGTGCCAGAATATGTGGATGTGAATTCCTTCGTGCCGAAGGCCGCGATGAATGTCCTAGCGCTGTGCGAGCTGCTCGCGAACGATTAATTCGCGCGACCAAGATAGCTGCCGTCTTCGGTCTTCACGCTGATCTTCTGGCCGGGGCCGATGAAGAGAGGCACTTGGACGGTGAGGCCGGTTTCGGTGATCGCTGCTTTATAGACGTTGTTGGCGGAGTCGCCCTTCACACCTTCAGGGGCTTCGGTAATGGTCATCACAATGGCCGGTGGCAGTTCCAGTGCCGTCGGGACATCGTCGGTAAAGACGATCATGTATTTCTGACCTTCGATGAGATATTGTTTCACGGGCTTTACGACATCGTCGGCCAGAGTCACGTCTTCAAACGACTCCGGGTGCAGGAAATGGTAACCGTCGCCATCTTTGTAGCTGTATTCATGGGCATCGCGAACCAGATTGACGGAATCGAGCGATTCGTTGGAAGTCATGCGTAGATTTTTCACGTTGCCAGTGGTCAGGCTGCGGATGGACATCTGGACATACGACGCCATGCGGGGCGGAGTCTTGAGTTCAGTTTCAGTGACGACGCAGACTTCGCCATTGTGACGGACGGCGTGGCCTTTGCGGAGATTGATGACGGGAGTGCTTGCCATGAGGAGCGCGTTATTTAGAGACTATTCCAGAGATTGCAAGGCGCAGGTTGGCAGTTCTGTAGTTGAACCGGATGAATCCCTGATGTCGGATGGCAACATGAGGTATGCTTGATGCAGCAATCAGCCTTGATTCGGAGATGATCTTACAGGGAGGTAACGAAGGGGGGTAGGGGAAAGGACAAGACGACGAAATACTGGAATGATCTCGGATTCTACTGCCGATAGCATTGATCCGATCAATATTTCTTGGCTGCCATTCAAAGGCTGTTCACTGGAACATTACACATTTTGTAATATTTTTTACAACATCAGTGGGTAATGAGCTGTCGGATAGTTCAGCACCTGAAACATTTTGGAGATCATAATAAACTGTAAAATCCGATTATTTGTTATTCTAGCGGTTATGAGTTGAGTATGAGCATGGGTAGATTCGCGATTATCACAATTTCGCCATGTTTGAATCACTATTTTGATAATTTCTCCCTAGTATTTCCACTATTCTTGATATTCTTTTCAGAAATGCATTGCATAATTTGTATTGTTCTGGTAATTTAGAACTCACAAACATAGCACCCACGATAATTAGGCTCTATTGACTCATCACACTCACTCTTGTTAATCCACACTCACCCTCAAATACAATTCCCATGGCTGAAATTTCTCCCGAACTCATGACGGTCAAAGAGACCGCTGAATATCTCCGCATCCCCTTGCCGACCGTTTATTATCTTGTGCAGCGGGGGCAGCTTCCTGCGGTTCAGATCGGAGGCCGCTGGCGTATCAAGCGGAGCCTGCTTGATCGCGATGTGCTCCGCAAAGATGACCAGTCTGGCCAGCCAACCGTTCTCGTCGTAGATGATGACGTTGCTCTGCAGGCGCTCTTCAAACAATTCCTCAAGAAAGCCGGCTTCGGGCGGCTAGTAGTCGGTTCCGGTGCGGAGGCTATCGCACTTGCCAAGAAGCAAAAATTCGACTTTGTCTTTCTCGACCTCAAACTCCCTGACATTCCAGGGGATGAGGTTTACATGCAGTTGAAGGAAATGCATCCGGACCTCCCGATCGTGGTTATTACGGGTTATCCCGACAGCGAAATCCTCAGCAAAATTCTCGCTACTGGCCCTGTCACTGTCATTAAGAAGCCGATCGAGTTCGACCAGCTCAACAAAGCTGTTAAGCAACTTGGTCATAAAGGTGCCGCCGTCGCTGCCCTATAATCGGCCAAAGTAATAGGTGGCCGGTGATCTTTGGATTTCGTGCAGCAGGGTTGATTGCCCTGCCTCTGTGTTCTCGAGATCGCCTGAGAATCGGCTTCCGGTGGTGTATATCACTGCCGGACTTGCCTGTTGCGCATGTGTCTGGCATGACTATGCTCATCTCAAAGTCTGATCGTGGCCAATGGCCCGCTGACAAGTTGACATCACCCAGTCACGCATCGACTCCTCATTTATTGGTTACATGTCATTGTTCTCCCGAGATTCCTTAAAAAGTGCCGGTGTTTTCGCGCTTCGGTGGCTGCCCGCCATATTGCCGCCCCTGCTGATTTTTGTCTGGATGCGGAAGTATCTGCTGAACATGCCATTCATGGATGACTTTGTCTGGCTGCCATTCTATGAAAAAATGTCGCGTGGCGCGTTCACTGCGCAGGATCTCTTTTTTGTGCAAATGGAGCATCGTCTCACGGTGCCCGCATTCTTGAACTGGATTTTTTTCCATCTGCGTCCCGGATACATCCTGTTGATGAATTGGACATCGTTCGCGTTACTTTGCATCACAGGCTGCAATTTGCTCTACCTCCTTGGGAAGAGCTTGCCGGATTTGCGGCCCCGGTGGCTCATCGTCAGTGTTTGCAGTCTGGCCCTTTTTTCGCCCACGCAGTCCAACACCTTGCTCTGGGCAGACTGCTTCAGTTCCTATATGCCGCTGGCGTTTCTCACAGGGGTGTTGGCCGTCTTCTACTCGGGTTTGCGGTGGTGGTCCAAGCTCATCTGGTGCATTTTGCTTGCGATTCTGGGGACGGTAAGTTTTGCCTCTGGCGTTCTTATTTGGCCCCTGTTGGTGCTTCCGATATTGTGGACTGAGGTCATTCCAGCCCGACGTGATCGCTGGATGTTTTTCACCATCTGGTCTCTGGCCATGCTGGTGACGATGGCTTGTTATTTCCACAATTTGAGAAACCAAGCCCTGCCGCTGTTTTCCTATGAACAGGGTGAGGAGGTCACGCTTGGCAAGCATCTGCAAATTTGTCTTTCCCACCCGTGGCAGACGCTGGAGTTCGTCCTCATTTTCTGCGGCGCATCCTTGGGGCGCGGAACCTATGCACCCATGCAGGAAACGACTCTTATCATGGGAATCGTCCTCGTGGTATCGCTTCTCGCAACTTGCGTTCCCTTGATTCGAAAAAGAGGCGGGGCCGTCATCCGCACTCAGACTCTGCCGTGGGTCATGATCGGTGCCTACACTTTGCTCACCGGTCTGATGGTCGCCATGGGCCGTGAGTATGCTCGCAAAACCATGGATGGCGCGCTTTGGAACCGTTACACGATTCATTCCATAATGATCGTGATTGCCGTGATCGTGCTCGTTTTCGCCTGGTGGCGGCGCATAGTAATACGCGTGGACTCTGCCTGGCGGCAGCGGGTCACGGCTGCAACTCCGATTGTTTTTGGAGTGTTTATTATGCAATTGCTAGCCGGCTGGATTTACGGACAGAGGACGATGGTTGCCTGGTGGTCCTCGCGGCTGAGAGATGCCACCTGCCAGTTTTTTGCCAAAGCCCTGCCTGAGCAGTTCATCAACGGGCCACTTATCAAGCGGACGCAGCCTCTAGCCATTCAGATGGACAATCTCGGACTGCTTTCTCCCGCAATGACAAAATCCAACCGCCTTGATCAGTTCGAACTGAAAGGTCCGGTGATTGAAGGCACGGCGAAGCTGGAGACCCTCGAGTATGTGGAATCCGACATCTTCAGGGCTACAGGCACTGCCTATCTGCATGGGCAGAGTCGTCCTGCCGATGGAGTGCTGCTTTGCTACAAAGACGCAAAGCGTGGCTGGGTGATTTTTGAGAT
>JAYVQB010000126.1:0-2439 GCA_043757085.1 Verrucomicrobiota bacterium | reverse complement strand
TTCGGAAGAATTTTGGGCGCAGGTCGAGTCGCCCTGCATTCAGTCGCGCCAGTTCCAGCGCGTCTTCTGAGATGTCGGCGAGTGTTACTTCCGCTGTGGGCCAGGCATTGGCCAATGACAATCCGATACAGCCTGTGCCTGCGCCCATGTCCAGCACTCGCGCTGGTGAAGTGTCGGCAAAATGTTTCTCCACCAGCAGATGCACCAGATGTTCCGTCTCGGGTCGCGGCACCAGAGCGCGATGATCGCTGATGAACTCATGTCCGTGAAATTCCACTGTGCCGAGAAGGTGTTGGAGCGGCTCGCCCTCTCCGCGTCTTTTCAGTAATCCGCGCAATGGCTGTAAAACTTCTTCATGTAGAGTTTCATTGAAGCGCAGATAAAGATCAAGCCGTCGGCATCTGAGCACATGCGCCAGCAGATGCTCCATATTCAGCCGCGCCTCATCCACCCCGCGCTTCGCGAGATAGTCCGCGCCGCTGGTCAGGGTTTCGAGAAGGAGCTTCATCTGGGTGTTCGTTAGCTGCGTGCGCAAATGTGGTCAATGCCAAAGCGCGGGCAGGCTGCATTCGCTGAACGACAACACTTCCGCCTGCGACAGCGTTCGCCACTGACCGGGCGCGAGATCAGGCGGAAGGGAGAGTGGGCCGATGCTCTGACGGTGGAGACTGATGACGCGATTGTTCACGCGATGGAACATGCGTTTGACCTGATGATAACGGCCTTCGTGGAGTGTGAGGCGGGCACGTCGTTCGCCGATGATTTCGAGTTCGGCGGGGAGGGTGGTGATGTCTTCGGTATGAAAATGAAATCCACGCGCGAAAGCTTCCACAGTATCTTGCGAGATGGGCTCGCGGGTTTCGACCAGATAAACCTTGGGCACTTTGTTAGTCGGTTCCATGAGGGCTTTTGACCAACGGCCATCATTGGTCAGAAGCACGAGACCGGAGGTGCTGCGATCCAGTCTTCCGGCGATGTGGAGTGAGTTTTTGTCGGGATCGTCGATGAGATCAATCACGGTAGGGTGCTGGCCGTCCACGGTGGCACTGAGGATGCCAACGGGTTTGTGCAGCATGAGATAAAGTGCGCGCTGTGCTTGCTGCACCACAGCGTCGTCAATCCCGATGCGCATGAAGCGATCCACCGGATGGTGCGTGTCGGTGATCGTGACTTCGTCCACTTTCACACGCCGCGCTGCGATGAGAGCATGGGTGGCCTTGCGCCCCATGTTGGCGTGACTGGCAATCAGGCGGTCGAGCTTCATTAGCGATCAACCAAGATGCCTTCCAAGAGTGAACTCGATGTGCTTTTCCACGATGTCGCCCATGCTTTGGCAGTCATTGAAAATGGTATTGTGATGATAATCGGACAGTTCGTGTTTGAGAGAGAATACTTTCTCGGCTGGCTCAGCGGGATTGTGTTTCATGCAGCGGAAGATTGCGCGAAGTCGATGGCGTTCCGTGAGATAGCGACGCGAGATGAGGCTGCGCTCCTCGTGCTGGTATTGCTCCTGCGTGGCCTGGTTCAGGCATTCAAGGCAAAGCTGCACCACGGGCAGGTTTTCTTTGTAGAACTGCGGCAGATAAAGATTGCAACGGCCCTCGTAACTTTGCTGGTCGAAGTCGATGGCGCGAACGCGATACTGCACTTCTTCAAAATCAGGCGTCATATCCACGACGTAGTTATAACTGCGCATGTCGCCGAGGAGGCGGATGAAACAGCGCTCGCTGAATTTCACGAATTCCTTGGCGATACGCACGCGGTTGATCTCCGGACGGCGGAAGTAATCGAGAATGAAAACGTCGCCGGGCACGCCTGCAATGTGTTCCTCGATGAGCGTGTCTTCATGCACGAGGTAGTTGATCCGGTTGGGCGAGAGCAGGTGCTCCAGTTCCAAGCCGTAGATGCGCGAGGAATCGGCCACCTTGAGGTAGAAGTGATCGTAGTTGTCGTTGTATTGATTAACGATGCGGATGCGGAATGGCTTGCTGTTGCCGAACTCGCAATAGTCCACGCGCTCCACATTCAGGTGGGGCACGGCCTGGAGATCGCCGGTTTTCAACAGCGAGTAAATGCTGGTGAGCCGGTGCCAGAGATCGCGCTGGTGGGTGCTTTCATAGACGATGGTTTTCCAGAGCGTGGCCTTTCCCGCCTTGTCGTGGAGGGGGTAGCCGCCGGAAAAATCCTGGAGATCGCGATAGAGCGCGGGCAGCGGGGAGAGCCGACCGTAGTGTTTCAGGTAGGAGCGGAGATCGTCGGAGATGTCGATGAACTCCTTGCGGCGCGTGATGGTATTGAGTTCCTGGGGCATGGCGGCGGGCTAAACTAGACGCAATTGGCTGTCGTGTAGCACTCAAAGAGGGACGGTTTTGTAGCACTCAAAGAGGGACATTTTTCAATCGAGCTTGGGGCCGATGTGCAAAAAGACCTTTGGGCGCT
>JAYVQB010000125.1:0-2442 GCA_043757085.1 Verrucomicrobiota bacterium | reverse complement strand
CGAACGGCTACGGCTGTCACGGGCCGTGCTCACTCCGCCACCGCCTTTCCGCCTGCCGCGCACGGCCCGCGCCAGCCTCCGCCGTCGCTGAGCTTGGGTGCGTTAGGCGTTGCTGCACCTAGACACAATCTCAACCGCAACCACACCAAAAAACCAAAAATGAAATCATCCAAATCAATTATTCTATTACTCGGGCTATCCGCAGTAGCGTTAGCCAGCGCGAATGCCGCGTTGGTCGATTTTACTGGCGTCGATCTGAGTTCTGTATCATCCCCATCCGGCCAGACGTTTAACTATACGGTTGATGCCGGCCCAGCCGTAGGAACTCTCAATGTTCGCTTACTTTCCGGCGACATCAGCTCTCTCCAGACAGGCTCAAGCCCAGACCCAACTGGTTTTTACGCTCTTCAATCGAGCCCCAATCTTGCGCCAGCCACTTTTCGCTTCACTTTCGACACTGCGCGGGCTTTCCAAATCGACGAAAACGAGAGCCAAGCAACTATCGAGGTGAACGCCTTCACGCTTTCCTCCGGCTCTTGGACGCTACTCAGCGCAACGAATACGACGCCTACTATCAGCGGTTCGACGATTACATTTGTCGCCGACAATAATTCACCTCCTTATGGCGATTACTCAATCGCTGGCACAGGATCGTTTTTTGATTACAAGATTACCAACTCACCGGGCTTTCCAGTGTATGGGTCGGCAATATCCGTTAACGTCGTTCCCGAACCATCTGCTGCCTTACTTATATCCGTTGGACTTGCGGCGCTCTGGCTGCGACGCCGCACGCTTCGCAGCCATGAACGAAACGCCTAACCATGCGCTGCAGCGAACGGCTCCGCGTCTCACGGTAGCTGCTGACTCTGGCTTGGGCGTCTTCACTCCGAGCCACCGTTGTTCCTACGTCCGTTGCCGTCCCCTTCGCTCCACCAGCGCAGCTACCGCGCCACGCTCCGCCGTCGCTGAGCTTGGGGTCGTTCAAAACATAGGGACAGGCACATTGTAAGAGGGTTGTTGCAATTTTGAGATGCTCATGCACCCTTCCGTCATGCGTCTTCCCCGTCTCAAGGCTCCTGCGGAGCATCCTGTCGCCTACTACCACTGCATCTCCAGAGTAGTGGATCGGCGGTTTGTCTTGGAAGACGTTGAGAAAGAACATTTTCTCAAGCTCATGCGCTTTTATGAGCGTTTCTGCAAAGTCCGCATCGTCTCCTACTGCCTCATGAGCAATCATTTCCATTTGCTCGTGGAAGTGCCTCGGCGACCCGAACAACTTCCTTCCGCAGCCTGGCTCATCGAACACGTCAAGCACTCCTACGGCAAGGGCACGGCTATTCTCTTGGAGCAAGACCTCAAGCAGACTCGCAAGCAGGCGGGTGATGACGCGGCCCAGAAGATGATAGACGGCTGGTTTGCCCGTCTTTGGGACGTGAGCGCGTTCATGAAAATCTTGAAGCAACGCTTCACCCAGTGGTTCAATAAGAATAGCAAACGGCGCGGCACTCTATGGGAAGACCGTTTCCGCAGCATGATCGTGCAGAGCGGGGAGGCATTGGGCACGATGGCCGCTTATATTGACCTAAACCCCGTTCGAGCGGGCATGGTGGCTGACCCCGCCGATTATCGGTGGAGCAGTTACGGGGCGGCGATGGGCGGAGACAAAGCAGCTCGCAAGGGTTTGCAGGCGGTGGTGGAAACGGTGGATTATCAATTGGCGAACCGGGCACGCCCTAAAGGGCGCGCTACGAACGACGTGAGTTGGGTGGCGCAGTATCGGGTGTGGATGTTCGGTAGTGCCGAGGAGATCAAAGACCAGCGCAGTGGTCGCGTGCTGCGCAAGGGACTCACGTCCGCGAAGATCGAGGCGGTGCTGAAGAACGGCGGTAAAGTGAAGCGTTGGGAAATGCTGCGCTGCCGTTTGCGTTATTTGAGCAAGGGCGGTGCGCTGGGCACACAGGCCTTTGTGGAGGAAATCTTTCAGGCAGAACGCTGGCGATTCAGTCCGAAGCGACAGGAAGGAGCCAAACCCTTGCGCGGGGGCGACTCGGTGTGGTCGGGCCTGCGAACGCTACGCGCTCCGCGTTGGACTGCGAAGGGGTGAATTGCGATGTCTGGAAATGATACTGGGACGGGCGTGAGTGCCGTCGCTTCCTTTTGTAGAAGACAAGTGATTGCGAGTGTGGGGGAAAATATGAACACGCCATGTTGATTGATTTGTTCATGCGCAAGTTTCGATGCAGAGCTTGGCTTGACTCCTGCCCGACTCGATTGACTATGGCGTCCGTGAAATTCTGGGTCATCCGAATCGTCGTCATCGCGCTTATCGCAGCGGGCGTGATGTGGTTTCATCACGAGCGGCAGAAGCGGCCTTCGCGGGTAAGACTCGCGGCAGACAAGGGTATCCTGCTGATCGGCAACGGCACTGAAATTGCGACGCTT
>JAYVQB010000124.1:0-2450 GCA_043757085.1 Verrucomicrobiota bacterium | reverse complement strand
TTTCTGCGCCGTTGATGAGCGTCCACTGGCCGGTGCCTTTTTGGCCGGCCTTGTCCTGAATGAGTTCGACGATGGGCTTGCCGGTCTCGGGGTCTTTTTGTTCAAGCGCCTTGCCTGTGATTTGGATGAGGTAGCTTTGGAGATCGCCTTCGTTCCATTCATTGAAGATCGCGGCCATCTCGTCGGTGGTGAAGCCGGCGTGTTTGAAAATATTGTAGGCCTCGCAGATGAGTTGCATGTCGCCGTATTCGATGCCGTTGTGAATCATCTTCACGTAATGGCCCGCGCCGCCGGGGCCGATGTGAATGACGCAAGGCTCGCCGTCCACTTTCGCGGCGATGCTCTCGAAGATCGGCTTCATCACTTCCCAAGTGCTCGCCGGGCCGCCAGGCATAATAGACGGACCTTTGCGCGCGCCTTCTTCGCCGCCGCTGACGCCCGCGCCGATGAAGCGCAATCCTTTGCCCGCGAGATAGGCATCGCGGCGCTCGGTGGTTTTGTAGAATGAGTTGCCGCCGTCGATGACGATGTCGTCCTTCGAGAGCAAGGGGATGAGCTGCTCAATGACTGCGTCCACGGCATCGCGATCGCTGTCGGCGACGGCGGTGGATTTGACCATGATGTGAATCTTGCGCGGCGTGGCGAGGCTTTGGACAAATTCTTCGAGCGTGTGGCAGCCGACGAGATTCTTGCCGGGATGCTTGGCGATGAATTCGTCCGTCACGCTGGTGGTGCGGTTGAAGACGCTGACTTGGAAGCCGCGGCTTTCCACGTTCAGCACCAGGTTTTGTCCCATCACGGCGAGGCCGATCAATCCGAAGTCACTTTCGTTGCTCATGAGTTATTATAGTCGAGTTGTCCGCAGCGATTTCGCCAAAGCGGGGGATTCAACTAGCCTCAACGGGCCGCTTGGCAACTGGGAAATTTTTCATGCATGGCATGAATCCTCCGCTTATTGAGTCCCGCAAACGTGAGTGACAATCTAAAAAAGATGGAGCGCGAGTATGGTGCATACCTACTCGCCAAACATTCTTGCCGCGCGGCAGACCGAAAATTTGGCGAGTGGTCTAACGACACACTCGCGCTCCGTCTTGTTTAGATGCCGTTGCTTTGTGTCATCCATTTATGCGGGGCTTAGTCGGTCTTCTTCTTGGCACCCGATGCCGCGATGCTCGCGCGGATATTCTCAATGAACTTCTGGTCGTCCTCACTGAGCCGGTTTAGCGCCACCTCGAAGGGTTTGTTGTTAATGAACAGCCGTGCCTTGGCATCGCGCACCACGGTTGGCTTGTCCGGCATCTGCGGCGGAGTCGCGGGCGTAGGCTTGGCGTCAGCCGCGATGGTGGTCTCCACAATCAAATCCTCGAAGGCAATGAGCTTTCCGAGGAGGGATTTCCCATCGGCGCTTTTCCACTGGCGCGGTTCGCTGAGCGTAATGTAGGAGATGGTGCGCACGGTTTTTTCCTGCGGCTTGGGTTGTGTGGCCACGCCGATTCCGCTGGAGCTGCCTCCACCGATGGCGCGGGTAGTGAATCCTTTTGGAGTCGCAGGCACGACTTGTGCGATGGCGAGATCACTCCATGTGACTAGCAACAACGCGAGCATCAAGAGTTTGGGACAAAGCCTGTGCGAGTTCATGAAAAGAAGTTTATCTGGCTCCGATGGCAAACGGCAAGCTTGATGTTGCCACACCCTTTTTTATTTCAGAGCCTCCTTACGTCGGCTGCTACTTGGGTGCATTTACGCAGGTGCCGTTGATGCAGCTTGCCATTGCTTATATTTACCATAAGTTGGGCTACTCCCTGACTTATGTCGTTGCTTCGCTTTATTTGCCCGTTGTTCGCGCTGTCGTTGATGATGGCGTTTGCTCCGTCGGCTCATGGCATTTTGTTTTACGACACGGGGGATGCCTCGCACAACATTGCCGCTCCTACCGGCGGCTTCATAAACTCGGGCTGGCAATACGAAGGCTATTTCGGCAGCTATTTGGGCACGATGATCTCGCCGACGAAATTTATCACCGCGCAACACATCGGGGTGAACAGTTCCACTTTCTCCTACAACACGATTTTCAGCGGTGCGCCAACAGTGAATTACACCATCGACAACAGCGCTAATGGTGGCGTTGGATTCTGGAACATCGCGGGCACAGACCTGCGCATTTTCCAAGTCACTGGAGGCACATTTCCTACTTACGCGCCCATTTACAGCGGCAGCGCGGATTTGACTTCGGACTTCGTGGACACGGGGCGCGGCGGACCTCGCGGCGCAGATGTCACTCTGGGCATCACCTTGAAAGGATACAGCACAACCGCGAGCGACGGCGTCGCGCGCTGGGGGCGCAATACATTCACGGGTTCCTTAAACAGCAATGCAGGGCCACTGCTGGTGGCAAACTTTGATCCGATTTCGAATCAGGATGAGTTCACGCTGTCAGTCGGTGATTCTGG
>JAYVQB010000123.1:0-2452 GCA_043757085.1 Verrucomicrobiota bacterium | reverse complement strand
TGGCCGCCAATCAGGCTTATGGAATGTCCAACTCCTTCGCCCATCCGCTCATTCCCGGCGACAAAATCTACCAACTCCATACCCTCAACCGGCATAACTTTGCAAACCTATACCAGTATGACCGGCTGGCTGACACCTGGGATCATGGGTTCCTCAACAATGATGCCCTCTTCGATGGATGGTTCTTCTCCGGCATCGCTCCGCAGAGCACGGGTTCCTTTGCCACAAAACGCACCATGACTCAGGTGCTCTCCGACTTTACCGATCAAGGAAAAATCCTGCCTCATCCGCGCTTGTCCCTTTGGAGCAAGCAACTCGGTGGGCAGGACATGGCTACCCGGCTGCTCCTTAGCGGCAAACCCCAAGCGGATGGCTTCATCAAATCCGCCGCGCACTTGCTCAATCAGGGTCAGTTCAATGTGAACTCGACCTCCGTGGAAGCCTGGACTGCGCTGTTTGCGGGGCTTCGTCAGCGCGCTCTGGCCTGGCTCCCTCCGACTGGCACCCAACGCCTCACCACGTCCGGCGGAACCGCCGTGGCAGTCTCCCGTTTCACCCTGCCCAACAGTGATAAAGAACCCGCCACGGCTTATGATCCCGCAGCTTGGGCGGGCATCCGCCTTCTGACCGAAGCCCAGATTCGCCGGTTGGCCCGCGAGATCGTTCGCGAGGTTAAGGAGCGGGGGCCCTTCCTGAACTTCAGCGACTTCATTAACCGCCGTCTCTCAACAGACGAGAAAGGCGTGTGCGGGGCGCTTCAAGCCGCCATTGACTGGGACGAGAAACATGGACGCACGCCGAGTTCCAGCGATCCAGAATCCATCAACGGGCGCTTCAAGACGAGTTCCGACATGATCGGGAGTTCGAACATCTCCCCGTTCCGCTATGAAAATCCCCTAGCCGCCACCGGTTCGCGCTGGGCCGGGATTCCGGGCTATGTCATCCAAGGCGACCTGCTCACGCCGCTCGCGCCGGTGCTCGCCCCACGTTCTGACACCTTCCGCATCCGCACCTATGGCGAATGCCGCCACCCAATGACTGGGCGCGTCGAGGCCCGCGCTTGGTGCGAGGCGATCGTGCAGCGCATTCCGGAATTCATGGATCCGACCGACCTCCCGGAAAAAGCTCTTTCCACCACGGTCAGTCTCAATCAGAAACTAGGGCGTCGCTTTCAGATCGTCCACTTCCGCTGGCTAACTGCTGACGAACTATGATAACCAAAATCCGCCACCTCCCCGCTGCGCTCTTAAGCTTGGGCCTCCTCTGCTGCCTCAACGTCGGACTGGCGCAAGTGCCTGCACCACCGGACGCTACTAAGCCCCGCCCGACTCATACTCTCCGCATTGCGCTGGCAGATGCCCGATCTCCTTTGCGGGAGCTGGTCATTCAAAGTGGAGAAAAGGTGTTTCAACCGGCGAAAGTAAATCCTTTTCAAATCAGCGAGCCTTTAACTCTGAAAGTGATGCCCGAGCTATTAAAATTCTTCGCCAAAGGCGCGGTGGAAGCGTCCGAATCGGCGGAAGCGCTTGCCAGCGTCGCAGTGCCAGCCGGTCTCCATTACGCGTTGGTGGTGCTCGCGCCGAAGGGTAACGGGAACACCCCTGCCCTCCATGCCTTCCTTATCAATGAAGGGGATTTCCCAGATCAAACTATTTGGTTCCTCAACGGGTCCACCAATCAGGTGGCCATCCAAATCGCAGCGGACAAACATACGATTGCCGCCGGGGGCGCTGAACTGGTGCAGCCGAAGCTGAAGGGCACCGATGCGTTAAGCGTGCAGGCTTTCTTTTACGAAAAGGATAAGTGGCAAATTTTTTCTTCAACCCGCTGGATGCTTCCATCGGGCCAACGACACTTGGTTTTCTTTCATGTGAACCCGCGAACCCTGCGAATGGATTACAATTCGCTCACAGACTTCATCCCCAAGTAAAAATTGGTTCCAACCGTTTCCGTCACATCGCAACTGGATTCCATACTTCATCAAAGCCGAATCCTTTGAAGTGTTTTACGTTGGCGGTGGCAAAGCGAGTGACTCCATGATGGAGCAGGGTATGGTTTGGCGAAGATGGCCGGGTTACGCAACTGTAGGTAAAGTTCGATGAGAATCAATTCACACAGGCCGAATTCCTCTGTTCCCTGATTCACTTTCCATGACTATTGGAAGTGGAAGTATTCAAATGTTTATTCGCGCCAATGCTGGTTTTCCTCTTGTGCAATCCCCTAGACAATTCCACTGATGGCGATGCGACGGCTCTGTGTCTATTGCGGTTCCAACTCTGGCAACAACCCCGCCTTTCATGCGGCAGCGGAAGCCGTGGGTCTTCTCTGTGCGCGACAGGGCATCGGCGTGGTCTATGGCGGAGGCAGCGTCGGCTTGATGGGCGTGGTGGCGGATGCCGCGCTCGCAGCGGGCGGAGAAGTCATCGGCATCATCCCGCGCAAGCTGGTCGCG
>JAYVQB010000122.1:0-2453 GCA_043757085.1 Verrucomicrobiota bacterium | reverse complement strand
GTTTTGGAAGGCGCAGATTTTTGGGATGGCATCACGCAATCCCTTCCCGGCGCGAACTGGCTCCATAACGCGGCGGCGGTCGTCCTACCTGCATTTGTCGAGAATCGCCCCCGACGCCTGCTTCAAGCTATCGCCGCAGGCGTTCCCGTTATCGCCACCGCAGCCTGTGGAGTCGAGGGACTTCCGGGCGTCATCACCATTCCGGCAGGGGATGCGGCGGCGCTATCAGTAGCGCTTGATCGGGTGATGGCGGAGGTTGATTTTTGCGAAACAGAGCATCAATATAGCGGGCTCTAAAAAGGAAGGAGCGCGCGTATGGCGAAGCCTACTCGCCCATTGTGCATTTGGGACGTGGCCACGCTGAAGACCCTATTTTAGGCGAGTGGTCTTGCGACACACTCGCGCTCCATCTTTTTTAGAGTTCGCCGATATTTGTTACGCGATGACGCGAAACATAATAATATCATTTGTTACAATAAATCTCCGCCCCGTGCGTCATGCTCCGGCAATCCCATCATCTTATGAAAATCCACGCCTCACTTCTCCTCGCTTTGCTCATGGTCGTTGGCATCCAACCAATCACAAGACTATCCGCCGCAGAACCTAGTTCCGATTTGGAAAAAACTCGCGCCCGCGCCCAGAAGCTCAACGAACAAGGCAATCACGCGGAAGCGCTCGCTCTCTACAAGACGCTGTTGCAACGTGCGGATCATCAGGGCCAGAACCTCGCCATTGATCTGAATTCCGCGAAAGACTGTCTGACCAAACTCAATCGCTGGGAGGATCTCGACGCGCTGGTGGACGACACAGTGAAACTCCACGCGGATGATTGGCAGCTTCTGAAAATGGCGGGCCAAATTTACATTCTCTCGACGCAGCATTACGGCCATGTGCAGAACAACACTTTCCATCGCGGTCAGGCAGAATCATCCGGTCGCTGGGTGAACTGTTTCCTTCAAGACCGCGCGCGCGGCCTCGGCTTTGTGCAGCGCGCTTTGAAAAAGATGCTTGCCACGCCCGATGTATCGGCCTCAGAGCGCGGACGTTTCTTCAACGACTGCGCGATGTTTTTCATGAACGGCATTGATGCCACGACGCTGCTGACATTGACCGATCTCGAATCGCCCCCTGACTATCTGACGGACGAGGGATCCCCAAATCCCTACAACCGACACTATGGCTATCGCCAGCAAATGCAGGCCACGCCCGTCGGCACTGACGGCCTGCCGGTTTATCATAAACTCCCTGAAACATGGGAGTCAGCGAAGACCGACGGCGAGCGCTGGCGCTGGTTGCTGGCGCAAACGGAAAAGGCTGACGAACGCTCTGCCATCGAGGCGCGTCTCACCTTCGCGACGTTCATGCAATCTCAAATAGGCGAGCAAACGCTCGTGCAATGGCATCAACGCAGCGGTGTCACAGATCCGAAAGAACTGGCCGATGCATTTGCTGCCTTGAAGACGCTCAAGGACGAAGAAACCTATGCCCGTCTCGCCACCGGGGCGAAGCGCTTCGCTATGCCGGACGAGTATAATTACATCAAGCTTCTCACCATCGTCGCGGATAACAAAGTGGATGCGAACCGCGCAGCCCAAGCACTTGCTGGACTCGCACAGTGCTTCGAGAATCGTCGTCAACTTGAACGCGCCGCAGAATATTGGCAGCGCATCGTCAATCTGAATATTCAAACATTTAGCGCCAAAGACCGCCGCGCGCAAATCCTCGGAAACTGGGGTCGTTTCGACGGCACCGATTCCCAGGTCGCCGGACAAAAGCCCGTGCTCGGCTTCGTCTTCCGCAATGCGACCGAAGCCAAGTTCACCGCGCGTCGTGTCGATATATCCAAGCTGCTCGCCGACATCAAAGCCTATCTCATCAAAGAGCCGCACGATCCCGACTGGCAGCGTATCAATGTCAATAATCTCGGCTATCGCCTCATGCAAAAGGACAGCAGAAAATACGTCGGCGAGGAGGCCGCGAAGTGGACTGTCGCGCTGGAGCCTGCCGCCGGTCACGAGGAGAAGCGAGAAGAAGTCTCCGTGCCGCTCGAAGCTGCGGGCGCGTATTGGATCGAGGCTCAAACCAAAGATGGCAATCGCTGCCAAATCATGTTGTGGCTGGCCGATACCAAACTGGTGCGCAAATCCACTGGCGCGGGCGTGATGTATTTTGTAGCCGATGCGCTGACGGGTGCGCCCGTTTCTGGCGCGACGGTCGAACTTCTCGGCTACCGCACAGAATACAAAAATCAAACCGGCACCAATCGCCCTTACTCGGAAACGCACACTGAAACCTTCACAGGCTACACCGACAAAAACGGCGTGCTGATGCATGACCCGAATAAAAACAACTCTAGCCACCAGTGGCTCGGAGTCGCCACCACCAAGGAAGGGCGCATGGCTTTCATTGGATTCAACGGCGTGTGGTGGGGCGCATGGAATGCCGAAAACTAC
>JAYVQB010000121.1:0-9514 GCA_043757085.1 Verrucomicrobiota bacterium | reverse complement strand
GGAATCATCAGAATACGGAGCAGGGTGATCTTGGTGGCGGTGGTCACAATTGGGGCGTGTCTAATACCCCACACACGGGCAGGTGCAACATCCGTCTGCCCTGTTGCGAGTTTGGGTGGCATTTCTTGAGCAGCTTGCCTGTTGCCTTCCCAGCAAGATGCGCTTCCATTGATGCCCTTTTTAATTACATGAGTAGCGAGCGCCGCAGACAATTTCCATTCGATGAGTTCGAGCCGAAATGGCAAAAACTCTGGGACGACACCAAAGCCTTTCGCGCGCCCGGGCCGGGTGACGCTGACTTCGACGCGTCGAAGCCAAAATACTACGTCCTCGACATGTTCCCGTATCCCAGCGGTGCCGGCCTGCATGTCGGTCACCCCGAAGGCTACACCGCCACTGACATCGTGGCGCGTTTCAAGAAAATGTGCGGATTCAATGTGCTGCACCCCATGGGCTGGGATGCGTTCGGTTTGCCTGCCGAGCAGTATGCGATCAAGACTGGCCAGCATCCGCGCAAGACGACCGAGGCAAATATTGACGGCTTCCGTGGCCAGTTGAAGCGCCTCGGCTTCAGCTATGACTGGGATCGCGAAGTCAACACGACCGACCCGGGCTATTTCAAATGGACGCAGTGGATTTTCCTCCAGCTCTACCATTCATATTTCGATGAGAAGACGAATAAAGCGCGCCCCATCAGCGAGCTTGAGGCTCAAGGCTTGAAGCGTGAGGCGATCGACGCGCGTCGTCTCGCCTATGTCAAAGAAGCTCCCGTGTGGTGGTGCAATGAACTTGGCACCGTGTTAGCCAATGAAGAAGTCATCGATGGCAAAAGTGAAGTCGGCGGTTTCCCCGTGGAGCGTCGCCCCATGCGGCAATGGATGCTGCGCATCACCGCGTATTGTCAGCGCCTGATTGATGAACTCGACGCCCTCGACTGGCCGGAAGGCATCAAGCTCTTGCAAAAAAATTGGATCGGCAAAAGCGAAGGCGCGGAAGTGCGTTTTGAAATTGCAGATGCCAAATCTCAAATCTCAAATCACATCACGGTATTCACCACACGACCGGACACCTTGTTCGGCGCGACCTACATGGTGCTCGCGCCTGAGCATCGGCTGGTGGACGAACTCGTGAGCGAGGAACAGCTCGCGGAAGTCGAGCAGTATCGCGAGCGCACCGCACGCAAAAGCGATCTCGAGCGCACCGAACTCGCGAAAGAAAAAAGCGGCGTCTTTACCGGCGCGTATGCCATCAATCCGGTCAACAACGCACGCATCCCGATTTGGATCGCCGACTATGTGCTGCTCGGCTACGGCACCGGTGCCATCATGGCCGTGCCTGCGCATGATGAGAGGGACTTTGAGTTTGCGCAGAAGTTTGAGTTGCCGATCAGGCAAGTCGTAGCCTCCGAAAGTAGCAAGGGCGTCTCGCCCTTGCAGTCATCAGCAACTCAAATTGCACCGCTCATTTCGCACAATATTGATGACGGAGTCGAATTCCATCAAGGCGAAAATCTCCCACATTGGCGCATACCTAACGCCACCTATGCCGTGACGTTTCGCCTTGCAGATGCCGTTCCATCTGAGACGCGCAAGCAATGGGGGGCCGAACGCATCGACATCCAACAGCGCCTCCAAGATCAGAAGCGCCCCCCTAGCAAGCATGAAGCAAGCGAGATCAGGAGATTGTTTTCAGAGAAGGTGCAGACGTGGCTGGACGCAGGCCACGGCTCTTGTCTTCTGCGCGATCCTCAATCCGCGGGTTGTGTCGCTGATGCGCTCAAACACTTTCACGGAGAGCGTTACGATTTGCTCGCTTGGTGCGTGATGCCGAATCATGTCCACGCCATTCTGAAGCCAAAGCAAGGACATGAGCTTTCCGATATTCTGCAGAGTTGGAAATCGTTTACTGCGAAGGTGCTGAATAAGCTCGCTGGAAAAACCGGGGAGGTTTGGCAGACGGATAATTATAACAGAATTATTCGTGACGATGCTGAGTTGCTGATGCAGGCAGAATATGTGCGGGCCAATCCTGAGCGGGCTGGTTTGCAGGACTGGAAGTGGGTGTGGGTGGCGGACGGGATACTGCAAGGGCTGAATGCCCTTGCTACGGCGTTCAGCGGCGATGGCTTTGCCGTGAACTCTGATTTCCTCAACGGTCTCCCAACTCAAGAAGCCAAAGCAAAAATCACCATCTGGCTGGAGCAAAATGGATTTGGCAAAAAGACCACCAACTTCAAACTCCGCGACTGGCTCTTCAGTCGTCAACGTTACTGGGGCGAGCCATTCCCGATTCTTTGGGAAGACGGACATCATCGCGCAGTTCCTGCGAATGAACTTCCCGTCGTGCCGCCTGACTTGGACGACTTCAAACCAACCGGCACGTCAGAGCCTCCGCTGAGTAAGGCGACTTCCTGGGTGAAGTATTCCGACAAGGTCACGCGTGAACTGAACACGATGCCGCAGTGGGCGGGATCATGCTGGTATTATCTGCGCTATTGCGATCCGAAGAATGCAGAGCGTTTCATCTCCAAGGAAGCGGATGCTTATTGGATGAGCGCAAACAATCAACCGGGCGGCGTCGATCTCTACGTCGGCGGCACAGAGCACGCGGTGCTGCATCTCCTCTACGCCCGCTTCTGGCACAAGGTCTTGTTCGATCTCGGGCACGTCAGCACGCCGGAGCCGTTTCAGCGTCTGGTGAATCAAGGTCTCATCCTCGGCGAAGACGGAGCGAAGATGTCCAAGTCACGCGGCAATGTCGTGAACCCCGATGATGTGATCTCAGAATACGGAGCGGATTCGCTGCGACTATATGAGATGTTTATGGGGCCGCTCGAGCAAGTGAAACCGTGGCAGATGAAGGGCGTTGAGGGCGTGTATCGTTTTCTCGCACGCGTCTGGCGTCTCGTAATGGAAGCCAATCAGGACGAAGAGTGGAAGCTATCTGCCCAACTGAAAGATGTTCCCGTAGAAAAGAAACTGAACAAAATCCTCCACGAGACAATCAAGAAAGTCGGCGAGGACATTGAAAAGCTGAGCTTCAACACCTCCATCAGCCAGATGATGGTGCTGACGAATGCATTCACGAATTCTGAGATTCGTCCAGCGAGCGGCGTGATGACTCTCTTGCAGATTCTTAATCCCTTCGCGCCGCATATTACCGAGGAACTGGCGACGAACATTGGCGCAGCATTTCCGAGTCTCGTAAGTAGCAAGGGCGTCTCGCCCTTGCAGTCTCACGAACAAGGGCAAGAAGCCCGTGCTACAAATCCACCAATGCTCGCTCACCAAACGTGGCCTAAGTTCGACGCCTCAGCCTTGATTGAAGATGAAGTCGAGATCGTGCTTCAAGTAAATGGCAAACTGCGAGATCGTCTCACCGTGCCGCTCAATGCGCCCAAGGAAGACTTGGAAAAACAGGCGCTGGCTAATGCAAAGGTGGCGGAGTTCACCGTTGGACTCACCGTGCGCAAAGTGGTCGTGGTGCCGAATAAGCTGGTGAATATTGTGGCTAACTGAGGGGGAGACAGAAGACTGGAAGACACCAGACACCAGACATGAAAAATTACATTTCAAATAGGTCATTTAATTTCTTTCGCACTAATCCGGTCTTTTGTCTGCTGTCTTAAAGTCTGCTGTCTTTTTTATGCGCCTCGCCCTCGTTCATTATTCCGCATCGCCGACTGTGGGCGGTGTGGAGCGTGTCATTGAGCAGCAGGCAACTGTTCTCGCCAAGAATGGACACAAGGTTGTGGTAGTCTCCGCGACCAGGGGCGCGAAGGTGGAAGGCGCGATCATGGAGTATGCACCGAATTTTTATGTGAAGCGCGTGCGCTCGGCCTTGGCTGGTTGCGAGATCGTGATCGTCCATAACATGTTCACGATGCCCTTCAATTGGGAAGCCTCACAGATGCTCGCAAGCCTGAGTCAGGAGATGAGCAGCACGCGATTCATCAACTGGGTTCATGATGTAGATGTCGCGCAGGAGACGTTTACAGGCTTGCAACTCAAGGCTGCGCACGTTGCAGTTTCGGAATCTCACAAAGCGGAGTTCTGCGCCAAACTGGGGATTAAAGCGGCGCAATGTCGCGTCATTCCCAATGGCGTGGATGCCGTGAAGACACTGGGCTTGGGTGTCAATGTTGCGGCATTCGCGACGAAGCATCGTTTGCTGGAACGTGAACTGGTTTTGTTCCATCCCGCCCGATTGCTGGCACGGAAGAATATTGAATTGAGCATTGAAGTGACAGCCGCCCTGCACAAACAAGGCGTCGATGCAGCATGTGTCATCACCGGTGCCGCTGACCCGCATCGACTGGAGTCGGCTGAGTATGCGGACAAGATGCGCGCACTGGTTTTGAAAAAGAAGATGCAATCGAACGTCTTGTTCGCGGGTGATGCTTTTGAATTGAGCGAGGATGATGTTCGCGCATTCTATTCATTGTCGGACGCGCTCTTTTTTCCCAGCAAGGCGGAGGGTTTTGGCCTGCCGCTGCTGGAGGCGACCTTACATCGACTGCCAGCATTTTGCTCGGACATTCCCGCGCATCGTGAACTGACTGGCACCGGCGTTGTCTTCTTCAAGCTGACCGAAAAGCCGGATGATCTCGCCAGGCAAATCGTGAAGCATCTCGAAAAAGACAAGGCGATAGCCCGCAAACGCTGGGTGTTGCGACAGTTCGGCTGGGATCGCATCTACAAGGAATGCCTTGAGCCGTTGCTCAAAAAACGCTAGTAACAAGTCAACGCAGACCACAACAAGGAACTTATGCTCGCAAATCCAAAACCGCTCGCTGAAGACGCCATTCTCATTTTGGAGGCGCGGCATCAAGACCCTTTCAGCTATCTCGGGCCGCAGTTGCAAGCTGATGGCAGCGTGGTTGTTCGCGCATTGCGACCGCAGGCGCACACGCTCCGAGTGGTGATGAAAGACGGCGGTGAGTCGTTCGAGGCCGATCTGTTGCACGAAAATGGTTTGTTTGAAGCGAGGCTTCCTGCATCCGCGTGGCAGAGTGCCTATGAACTCGAATGGCAGTGTGCCGACGGAAAGATTCACCGCCAAGAGGACGCTTACGCCTTCGGACTTTGCCTTGGCGAGCTCGACATGCATCTCTTTCGCGAAGGGCGGCACTGGAAACTCTTCGATCATCTCGGGGCGCATCCGCGCGTGATGAACGGCGTGGCGGGTATGCAGTTTGCTGTCTGGGCACCGAATGCAAAACGGGTTAGTGTCGTGGGCGATTTCAATTCATGGGACGGTCGCGTCCATCCGATGCGCTGCCGCATTGAAGCCGGCATCTGGGAACTTTTTATTCCCGGCGTTGGCTTGAGTTCGCATTACAAATTTGAAATGATTGGCGGCAATGACGCACTATTTAATAAGAGCGATCCCTTTGCATTCTTCGCCCAGCACGGCCCACAGACCGCCTCGCTCGCTTGGGATTACACGCGCTATGTATGGAGCGATGATACTTGGATGAGCGCTCGCAAACAGGTTGATCCTTATAAAAAGCCATTGTCGATTTACGAAGTGCATCTCGGTTCATGGAAGCGCGCCGATGGCGGACGGATGCTGACTTATCTTGAACTGGCCGACCAGTTGATTCCTTACGTGAAAGACATGGGCTTCACACACATGGAGCTGATGCCGGTCAGTGAGTTTCCATTCGACGGCTCATGGGGTTATCAAGTTAGTGGTTACTTCGCGCCGACTTCGCGCTTCGGAAATCCTGATGAGTTCCGCGAGTTCGTGGATCGTTGCCATCAGTCGGGCATCGGCGTGATCGTGGACTGGGTTCCGGCGCATTTCCCGAAGGACGCGCATGGTCTCGCGAAGTTCGATGGCACAGCCTTGTATGAGCACGCCGATCCACGACAGGGCGAGCACGCGGACTGGGGCACATTGATCTTTAATTTCGGGCGCAACGAGGTCAGAAACTTCCTGATCGCGAACGCACTTTTCTGGCTGGAACACTATCACATCGACGGCATCCGCGTGGATGCGGTGGCCTCCATGCTCTATCTCGATTACTCACGCGAGCATGGTCAGTGGGTGCCGAACATCTATGGCGGACGGGAGAACCTCGACGCCATCGGCTTCATCAAGGAACTCAATCAACAATGTTACACCCAGCATCCCGGCGTGCTCATGATTGCCGAAGAAAGCACCGCCTGGGGCGGAGTCTCGCGCCCCGTAAGCACAGGCGGACTTGGTTTTGGTTTCAAATGGAACATGGGCTGGATGAATGACTCGCTACGATACATGAGCGAAGATTCCGTCCATCGGAAGTATCATCACGGCGAGGCCACTTTCTCCATGCTCTACGCTTATGATGAGAACTTCATCCTCGTGCTCAGTCACGATGAAGTCGTTCATGGCAAGGGATCCATGCTCGACAAAATGCCCGGCGACCGCTGGCAGAAGTTCGCGAATCTCCGCATGTTCTACGCTTGGATGTGGACGCATCCCGGCAAGAAACTTCTCTTCATGGGCAGCGAGATCGGCCAATGGAAAGAATGGAACCACGAACGCTCGCTCGACTGGGAAGTTTTGTTCGGCCACGAGCACGTCGGCTTGCAGAAACTTGTCCGCGATTTGAACACGCTCTACACCAGTAAACCCGCACTGCATTCGCTGGATCACACTGCGGGTGGATTCTCCTGGCTGGATGCGAACGATGGCGAACGCAGCGTGTTCCCGTATGTTCGTTCTTCACCCGATGGAGATAAATGTTATATCGTGGTCAATGCCACTCCGGTTCCGCGCGATGGCTATCGCATGGGCGTTGCCGAGGGCGGATTCTACAAAGAACTGCTCAACACCGATAGCGCCATCTATTGCGGCTCCAACACCGGTAACGGTGCTGGCCTCACCGCGCAGCAAGTTCCATGGCAAGGTCAGCCGTGGTCCGTGGTCGTCACGCTCCCACCGCTGGCGACGGTGATTTTGACGAAGGCGTGATGTGAGTAATCTAAAATGTTTTCAAAACAAACTTAATGATTTTCTCTTTGCGTGTATCAATTTGCACTTTAGTCCATACATTTGTGTCAAGCGTCATTTCTTGTATTTCTCTTTGCTGTGCAAGGTGATTATAAGAATTTCTTTTGTCTAAAAAAGGTCGGTTGCCAACGGAGCAATTATGAGACTTTGAAAGTAATAAATAGTTACCAAGGCAGTCAATATACTGCTGCGTGAATTCTTCGTCGTATTCGCAATAACCCGCCGCAACCGGCTCACCGTTAGTTGGTGTTTGTGGTGCAATATGCTCTAATTCAGGCCTAATTATTTTGTCAAAACGTGTAAAAGAATAGCCCTCTTTCCCTTGGCTCTCAAGAAAGCATTCGTATCTCCAAAGTAGATATTTTGCTGTTGAAGGCTCTATCCCGCCTTGAATTGACCGTTCAAATTCCGCATTATTCCAATAACCCATCCAAGTATTTGATGGTGCGTTTTTAAGTCCGTCTATGGTGTCTATTATCGTAGAAACATCACAATTATCATCTGTGAAATTCTTATAAACATCATTTATCCTCGATGTAATGTCAGCTCTTGTTCCCACGATCCGATGACGCAATATAATGGACTCCATTGCGGAGCACAACTTACATATCTGCAAATTACTTAAATTATATGTATATGCCTTAATAATGAATGGGATAGCGTCCGTAATTTTACCAAGCGTTATTAAGGAGTTTATATGCAAACTCTCTCTTTCGTCTTTACCAAAAAACGTTGTCAGATGCTCAAAACTTGCAGCTAGTGAGTGTGTGAATGACTTTATAAACCTAATTGAGTCGTCCTTAGAAAGTAGTTTGTTAATCTTATCAATTGCATTCGATTCATTTAATGAATTGAAATATACCCTGAGCGTATATAGCAACACATCATCTTCGTCAATTCGGTTATCAAATGAGGAAATAGACTTATAGATTTTTTCAAAGCGTGATTTTATTTCCCCTATCAATTCATTTTTTTCGGCTCCGCCAAATAAATGGACATTGAACATAAACTGAGCTTTAATAATTTCCAGATTAGAGGGCTTCTTACCCCTGTTGTTTTGAAAAATGAACATTTGAATAGCCTCTGACTCATCAGTAACTTGATGAGTGGTGCAAGTCGCATTCTGAATAATATTCAACATCGAAGTTAGATAAAGAACATCTTTTCCAGATAGTTGTTTTGTATAAAAATCAAAAGCTTGAACAATGCGTTTTGACGATTCTGTTTCAAGGCTATTACTATCTTTCTTACATTGGTCAATTACATAATCTTTAAACAATTGATTGTCGTAATCGACAGTCGCAAAGCGATAGGCAGATTTGCGTTTTATTATATCCTCAAAGCACTCTTGCTCATCATCTGAAAGAAGCCTAAGTAATTTCAGCTTTCTAAACAATGCTGAGAGGAAAATCACAATAGTAGTCAATCGCTGCTGTCCATCAATTACATTAAAGCAACCATTTTGTTTATCCTCAAAGAGAAAATGACCAAAATAGTAAGGCGATTTAGAAGAGCTTTTCCAGTAATCATCTAGGTCGTTGAGGAAAATCTTAGTTTGTTCTGGTGCTTTTTCTGAATCTGAATGTGTTTCCCAAGAATATGCTCGTTGGTATGAAGGAACCGAAATCTTGTTGCCTTGCAGCATTTGTTTGACTGTTGTTGATGCTTCCATTGTGCTTGTTTCTAATTGATACTTCTTTGAAGTCAACTTGAACGACCCTCAGAGATCATTTTGTCTGCTTTTTTTGTTTATGGCTTAAACAACTATAGCAATATTTGAAATCGAAGGTTGATGCTTATTTTTCGTGCGAAAACCGTCCAAGCGACATTCCAGTCTTCTGCAACAGTTCGATCATCGCGGTCACGTTCCAATGTCGCATGATCGCCAGCAGCACACGTCCGGCAGCTTCGGCGTCTGACTGGGCGTGGTGGTGGTTAAACTCATGGCCGATATGAGCCGCGACAGTGCTGAGCTTGTGGTTGGGGAGTTCTGGCCAAATGCGCTTGGCTGCTTGGCAGGTGCAAAGATAATCAAACTCCGGGCAGTGCAGACCGAAATGATCCAGTGTGGTTCGTAACACGCTGATGTCGAACGACGCATTGTGCGCGATCACGATGTCGGAGCGTGTTAGCCGATCCAGAAACTCTGGCGCAATAGCCGGGAATTCGGGCGCGTCCTGAACATCAAAGTGCGTCAAATCGTGAATATCAGTGAAATGTTCCAAAAACCAGCCGTGCCCTTTGGGTGGCCGCACCAGCCAATAGGGGCTTTCAATCAAATTACCATCTTCAAAGATGGCCATCCCGGCAGCGCAAATGCTGACACGGGAATGATTGGCAGTTTCAAAGTCGATGCTGGTGATCATGGCTTGCGGGAAGGTTTCTGACGTTTTTTGCGAACTGCGGACGCACTTTGGGCCGCCACTAGCAAGTCAACATGATGCGGTGAGATTAACAGGTCTTGCAGTTGGGAAATGGCTGAGCGGATATTTTCATCAGGGATCATGAAATCGGT